>CAZRQM010000082.1:2864-5508 GCA_964602385.1 uncultured Thermotogae bacterium
AGTCGATAGAGCGATTCATCGACGAGGCGACCTTCATGAACACGAATCTCCCCATTCACCATTGCCGTGTCAACGTGTTCTGCGCCGCAGTGAACGATCGCCGCCAGCGGATCGGACTGCGCCCCAGCGAACTCGATTCCGCTCATATCGAACGTGATCAGGTCCGCGGCTTTTCCGACCTCGATCGAACCGATCTCGCCCTCGCGGTGAAGAACCCGTGCCCCCCCCATCGTCGCCAGATACAGAGCGTCGCGCGCGGAGAACGACTCTGCCCCGTAGCGCACCCGCTGCAGGAGCATCGCCTGCCTCACTTCGCGGATCATGCTCGACGCGTCGTTGCTCGCCGATCCATCGACTCCGATCCCGATACGCATCGCGGTCTTTCCCATCGACACAACAGGTGCAATCCCCGATCCCAGGGTCATGTTCGAGCTCGGGCAGTGGGCCAGGCCAGACTCAGCCGCAGCCAGTTTCGCGATGTCTTGTTCACTCACGTGTACAAGGTGCGCAAACCACGCATCCTTCCTCAGCCAGCCAAGCTCCTCCACGTAGTCGACCGGGCGGGCACCGAAGCTCTCCAGGCAGAACTCCTCCTCGTCGACCGTCTCGGCGAGGTGTGTGTGCAAGAGCACGTTGTATTCGTCGGCGAGCCTCGTCGATTCACGCATTAGCTCGGAGGTTACCGAGAATGGCGAGCAGGGGGCGAGGGCCACGCGCAGCATGGAGAACGGGCACGGGTCGTGATAGCGCTCGATGACCCGCTGGCAGTCGCGGATTATCTCATCCTCGGTTTGCACGACGCTGTCGGGAGGGAGGCCGCCGTCCTTCTTCGATAGGGACATCGACCCACGGCAGGGGTGAAAGCGGATCCCGCTCATCATCCCTCCCTCTACTTCCGCATCGAAGATCTTCGGGTAACCGTGGGGAAAGATGTAGAAGTGATCAGAGGTGGTCGTCGCGCCAGACAGTAACAGCTCGCTGCACCCGATCGCCGCACTGACACGCACAGCCTCCTCGTCGATCCCCTTCCACCGCTCGTACAGGAAGACGAGCCAATCGAAGAGCTTGCGGTCGGAGGCGCCAGGGACGTTCCGGAACAGCGTCTGGTACAGGTGATGATGTGTATTGACGAAACCGGGCAGAAGGATCTTCCCCCTCCCGTCGATCACGCGATCGGCGTCGAGGGCCGCTTCCCCATTGGCGACGGCGCTGATCACGTTGCCATCGACAAGGACGCTCCCACCGCGGATCTCGCGTCGCTCTCCGTCCATCGTCGCCACGAGGTCGAAGTTGCGGAAGAGTGTGCGCGCCATGGTTATCCCCTGCTTAGATCGACGCTGTCCGCCGTCTCCAGGAACGCTGTCAGCAGCGAAATCGCTGCCTCGAGGTCGTCCTGATGCGCCATTTCCACCACCGAATGCACGTAACGCGAAGGGAGGGAAAGCGTGATTGCCGCCGATCCCGAACGCGCACGCTGCATCGCGCCGGCATCCGTTCCGCCGCGCGGAAGGATCTCCATCTGGTATGCGATCTTCCGCTCCGTCGCCAGGTCCTTCATTGCGCGTACCAGACCGACGTGAGAGATGGACGCACTGTCCGCGATCTTGATCGCCACACCGTCTCCGAGTTTCGTAATTTGCTGTGCACCCGGGACACCCGGCATGTCTACAGACAGTGTCGTGTCGAGGGCGATCGCCATCTTCGGAGCAACGGCAAATCCGGCCACCTGCGCCCCGCGCAGGCCAACCTCTTCCTGCGTCGTTCCCACAAAGTACAAGTCGCAAGCAATCTTCTTCGCTCGCCTTATCGCCTCAATCCCGATGTACAAGCCCGCGCGGTCGTCGAGTGCCTTCCCGGAAACGACCTCTTCGCCAACGAGGAAGTCCTGCCGCATCGTGACCATATCGCCGATCGCTACCAGCTCACGCACACGCTCCTCGGTGAGGCCCAGATCGACGAACAGATCCTTCATCTCCGGAAGCTTCTTCTTCTCCTCATCGGTCATGATGTGGATCGGTTTCGTCCCAATGCACCCGATCAGATCGCCTGCCTCCGTATGCACAATCACCCGCTGGGCGATGAGTGTCTTGACATCGAACCCACCAAGGGGATGGATGCGCAGGAATCCCGTCTCCTTTTCGATGTAACTGACGATGAACCCTATCTCATCCATGTGCGCGGCGATCATCACCACCGGACCATCACCGGGGAGGTGGACGATCAGGTTTCCCAGTTGGTCGGTCTCGATCGTCTTTGCTCGATCCTTCAACGCCTCACTGATGATGCCTCGAATCTCTCCCTCGTGTCCGGGCACACCGGCAGCCTCGCTCAAGTGCTTGAGAAGCTCCATGTATCCTCCTTGAAACAGATAATCGCCTACGTTCAGCACCCCAATAACGCTGAACACGACAAGCCAAGCAAATGATACAGACTCCCAAGCGATCAATACAAGCTGTCACTTCCCGCAAGATCTCGGCTATCCTTGTAAGCATCTGTGCATCAATCTTGGTTCCTCGCCGATTTGAGTGGGTATCGACTTCCAACTTCGGTTCGCAAAGGACGGATGCCAGAGAGAACTCACCACGAAGAGTACCAAGGAGGCTGTCGCACAAACCTCTTCGCATTACGAAACAGAAGCTTTCAT
>CAZRQM010000083.1:0-5483 GCA_964602385.1 uncultured Thermotogae bacterium
GGATCGGTGATCACCTTTGACCGGCCGACGATCGAAGAGGAGATTGCCGAGTTAGAACAACAGATGGCCGTGCCTGGCTTTTGGGAGAAGCGGGAACAGTCTACCGATGTGAGTCGTCGCCTGGAACGGAACAAGTCTCTCCTCTCCCGCTACGATGAGTTGAGCGAAGAGATGGAGGACATCGACATCCTCCATCAGATGGCGTCGGAGATGGACGATGAGGAGGAGCTTTCCAAGATCCTCTCCCGTGTCTCTGCCCTGGACGAGAAGCTGCGCGCGTTCCGTATCGAACTCACCTTCTCCGGGCCGCATGACCTTGCCGATTGTTACCTGTCAATCAACGCCGGCGCTGGGGGAACCGACTCGCAGGACTGGGCGGAGATGCTGCTTCGCATGTACGGCCGCTACTGCGAGCGGATGGGATACAAGGCGAATTTGCTCGACGTGAGCGCGGGGGAGGAGGCGGGGATTCGCAGTGCAATGCTGGAGGTGAGCGGTCGCTACGCCTACGGCAACCTGAAGAGCGAGAAGGGCGTGCACCGGCTCGTGCGCATGTCCCCATTTGACGCCGCCCATCGACGTCACACGTCGTTTACCGCTGTCTCCGTGGTCCCGGTAACGCAGGAGCAGGAGCTGGAGATCAACCCTAAGGATCTGCGCATCGATACCTACCGTTCAACCGGCGCTGGGGGCCAGCACGTCAACGTCACGGATTCGGCGGTGCGGATCACGCACCTTCCGACGAAGGTCGTCGCTTCGTGCCAGAATGAGCGTAGCCAGCGGCAGAACAAGGAGACAGCGATGCGTGTCCTGCGGGCGCGCCTGGGGGAGCTCCTCCGTCAACAAGAGGCCAAGAAGATCGAGGAGCTGCAGGGGGAGCTGTTGGATATCGAGTGGGGGAGCCAGATTCGCTCCTACGTCCTTCAGCCTTACCAGATGGTGAAAGACCACCGCACGAACTACGAGACGGGAAATGTCGATGCCGTGCTTGACGGCGATATCACCGCATTCATCGAGGCCTTCCTTGAACAGAGCGGATAGGGATGAGCCAAGACACGATGAAACGGAGGCGCGGGGCAAACGAAAAGCAACAACGGGGGATAGGACCAAAATTGGTCTGCATGAGTGAACTGGATATGGAGGCTGGCTGCCTCGTGGGGAACGTCGTACACAAGGTACGACGCTACACATGCCTTTTCGTAGTTCTGGGGTGGTAAAGATCATGCCGACAAACGTTGAGATAAAGGCCGTGGTAGCGGATCTTCCTGCGCTGAGAAGGCGAGTCGAGCGAATCAGTGACACGCCCGGCGAGGAGATCTATCAGGAAGACACGTTCTTCGTCGTCCCGCATGGGTGGCTGAAGCTGAGGGTCCTCTCCCCCGAGCGCGGCGAACTGATCTACTACGAGCGCACCGACGCGCGCGATCCAAAGCCGTCTTTCTACCTGATCTCAAGGACGTCGGATCCCGCTTCGCTGCACGCCATCCTTGCGGCGAGTCTCGGCATCATTGGCCGCGTGCGTAAGCATCGCACGCTCTACCTGGTTGGGAAGACGCGTGTCCACCTGGACGAGGTGGAGGAACTAGGCACGTACATGGAGCTGGAGGTGGTCCTCGGCGCAGGGGAATCAACGAAGGAGGGAGAGGAGATTGCGCGGGCGCTCATGGATGAATTGGACATCGATCCGTCCGACCTGGTTCGAGGAGCGTACGTTGATCTGATAAACGCGGCAGAAAAAGCAGAGGCTGGAGGTGATCAGTAGATCAGGCGATAGATACGGTTTTACGATCGCCTGCAACAAGCCATGAAATATCTTCCATTTGCTGAACCGGGGAAGGCTCCGCTTCCGGAGCGGATGCGGCCAGATGACCTCGATGAGGTTTTGGGTCAGGGGAAGATCCTTGGCCCGGGCGGACCGCTGCGTACGCTGATTGAGCGGGCGGATTACCGATCGCTCCTCTTCTGGGGACCTCCCGGAAGTGGGAAGACGACGGTAGGGAAGATCATTTCCCGTCGCTCGGGGGCCGAGTTTGTTCACCTCTCGGCGGCCCTGTCCGGGGTGAAAGAGGTGAAGGCGGTCCTCGAACACTCGCGCGAGAGCTACGAACTGGGAGGGAAGAGGGATCTCCTCTTCCTCGATGAGGTCCACCGCTTCACACGAAATCAGCAGGACGTCCTCCTGTCGTACCTTGAAGCGGGGAGCATTATCTTCATCGGAGCAACGACGGAGAACCCGTCCTTTACCCTCAATGCCGCTCTCCTGTCGCGCTGCCAACTGTTCGTCTTCTCAGCTCTCTCTTCTGAGGACATCAAGGGGCTTGTCCGGCGGGCGATCGATGATCAAAAGGGGCTTGGGGGACGATTCAAGATCACCGCTGAGGCGGAACGGGCGATCATCGCTCTGTCTGATGGTGACGCGCGGCGAGCCTTGACCACGATCGAACTCGTGAGTTCGATCGCTTCCGATGAGACGATTGATGTGCCGCTTGTCGAGCGAGCGGTGCAGCGCAAAGGCCTGAACTATGATCGCAGCGGTGAAGAACACTACAACCTGATATCGGCGCTCCACAAGTCGATAAGAAACTCCGATCCTGACGCGGCCCTGTATTGGTTGGCGCGGATGGTCGAAGGGGGAGAGGACCCACGCTACATCGCGCGGCGTTTGATCCGCGTAGCAAGCGAGGACGTTGGCCTTGCCGATCCGCGGGGACTGCAGATTGCACTTGCAGCGAGGGAGGCAGTGGATGCCATCGGTTCGCCGGAGTGCGACCTGGCGCTGGCTCAAGCCGCCGTGTACTTGGCGTGTGCGCCGAAGAGCAACGCCCTCTACGTGGGCTTGAACGCAGCCCGTGAAGACGTGCGCAATCTTCCTATTGAACCCGTCCCCCTTCACCTGTGCAACGCACCCACCAGCCTCATGAAGGATCTCTCCTACGGGGAGGGCTACAAGTACGCACATGATTACGAGGAGGGGATAGCACAGATGGAGTGCCTTCCCCCTTCGCTACTCGGAAGGATCTACTATCGCCCTACCAAGCGGGGTGATGAGGGGACTCTGCGCGAGAGGCTAGACAAGATCAGAGCAAGACGCGACCCACAAAACCCTAAGTAGCCGCGATCGGCTGTTCATAATCAGGCTATAGAAGACACAATGAAACTACTTACTTTTCTTCTCTTCGCGATCGAGATACTGAATGATCGCTTCCACGACCAAGTAATTGATGGAGCGTTCCTGAGAACGGGAAAGCTTCATCAGCCTATCTACTGGGTTCTTTTCCATCTTGTTCTTGGGAATGTAGATGGATAAGGTATTCACTCTGTTGACCATATTGCCTTGTTCACCTCCTTTCACACCGATTAAGTATACTGGAATAAGCATCGACTGACAAGAGGGTGTTTCTAAAGAAAAGCATGCAAGAGAGAGTAGATAATCGGACTGTTCGTGTGCGGATGCTTATCTCGGGGCACGTACAAGGCGTATTCTACCGTGCATCCACGCAGGATAAGGCGCGTTCGCTTGGCCTATCGGGATGGGTAAGCAACCTGCCCGACAGGCGGGTGGAGATCATCGCCCAAGGCAGCCCACATGACGTGCAGGCGCTCATCATGTGGGCTCATACGGGACCGCCGCTGGCGCAGGTAAGCGACGTAGCCGTCAGTTGGGAGGAGCCGCGTGCGGGAGAGATCGGATTCTGCGTACGCTAGGCATGATCAAGCCTTGCTGTACATGTAACGCTTGATGTCCATCTTCACGCTCTTCTCAAACGGTTCGTCCATGAGTGTGATTGCGTCTCTATACTTGATGCGCTTGAACGGGGCCAGGTTCTCGTTGTGCACCTTGATCTCCTCCCACAGGTAGTCAATCACCTGCTCGGGGGTCGTTATGCCCTTTTCCTTAAGATCAGCCCATTTGGGATAGATCTTTACCGCCACTACTGGCGCACCCTGACGATCGGCTTCGTAGACTAGCAGTTCCTCGATCCCGGTGATCCTGGAGAGTTCCCACTCCACCTCTTCGGGATACACGTTCTTTCCCGTCTCAAGCACGATCACGTTCTTCGCCCTGCCGGAGAGGATCAATCGATCACCCTCCATCCGCCCGAGATCGCCGGTGTGGAACCAACCCTCCTCATCTATTACCTCGGCTGTTGCCGTCTTGTTCTTGTAGTAGCCGGCCATGATGTTCGGCCCACGGGCCACGACCTCTCCGATCCCGGATGCATCTGGCTTATCGATACGCAGCTCCACGTTCTCGTACGCTACCATCCCCGGTTCGGTGGTGAATCGCTCGCACATCGCCAACACGGGAGCGGTCTCTGTCAGGCCATAGCCTTCCATGACTCCGATTCCCATCCTACGAAATCCGTTTGCCACTTCACGGCTGAACGGCGCCCCACCTGAGGCAAAATAGCGAAAGTCTTTTCCAAATAGCTTCTTGCTCACCAGTTTTCCCATCAGCGTGGGGGATAGCTTGTAGATTGACTTCTTCAGCAGGCTGCCCTCGATCGAAGTCATCACCTTGCTGTACAGCACGTTGTAGAGCTTGGGAACGCCAAGGAGGATCGTCGGGCGGGCCTTGGTCATCACTGTGGTCAGATTGCGGTCGACTGGCGCATAGGTTGACGTCGATCCGCAGAGGATTGGGACAAGGAGTGCAACGGTGAGGCCGTAGATATGATACCACGGTACGATCGTGAGGAAGTTATCCCGCTCTGAGCTGTCGGCAACTTTAACTCCGGTAAGGGCGTTGGATGCTATGTTGCGGTGGAGAAGCATCGCCCCCTTGGCGTTTCCGGTCGTCCCGGAAGTGTACATAAGGACCGCCATGTCGTCCGGGCTCACGTCAACTTCGGTGAACGCCTTCTTCCCGAGGAGTAGTTGATCGAGGAAGTGGACGTCATCACTATCTGGCCGATCCATGGAGATGATGGCGATGTCATGCAACTTTTTCTCGCGTATCGCCTGCAAGTCATCGACCTTCAATCCGGAGACGATGGCTCCCTTGACTTCCGCCTCAACGAGGATGCGCTCGATCTCTCCTTCTTGCAGCTCGGGATCGAGGGGGAGGACGGTGGCTCCGCACTTCAGGATCGCGAAGAATGCGGTCGCCCACGCGACACGCGGCTTGGAGATGAGTGCTACCTTGTCTCCCTTCTTGATCCCCAGTTCGTTAAGGGCTGCTGCCAGGCCGCTGGCCATCTCCCCAAGACGTGCGTAGGATATCTCGTTTAAGACGAGTTGGATGCCGCGGCCGCGCTTCCTCTCCTGGGGGATCAGCATACGCAGTGCGATCTTCTCGGCATGTGCGGCAACAGCTTCATTGAACAGCTCGTTAAGCGTCGGATACATGGTTTCCTCCTTTATACAGGTGGCGTTTGATGTCCATCGTGCTCGTTTTCGGGAACGGTTTGTCGACGAGGATAATGTCCTCCTTGCGGCGGATGCGCTTGTGCGGGGCGAGTCTCCCCTGGCGCGCCTTGATT
>CAZRQM010000084.1:0-5480 GCA_964602385.1 uncultured Thermotogae bacterium
ATGTTCAAGGGGAGCATGAACGGGTATGGCTCGATGAATCCCTTGAAGTACTTGCCCACTCCCTTCTTTCGTATTGCAAAGAACTGCGACATGAAGAAGACGAGCAGACCGAAACTGAGTGTGACATTCAGATCCTTAGTGGGTGATTCGAAGTAAGGGATGACGGATATCAAGTTGCTCACCAGAATGAACATAAATAGAGTGGCTATAAACGGGAAGAGGTCCCGCGCCAACTGATCTGAGGAGAAGCTTGATGTCAACTGGCTCTTGACAAGGTCGATCAATACATCGAGCAACGCCTGCACCCGGTTCGGCTTCTCATCCACGTCTTGGCGCAGGCTTCGTCGCAGGAAGAGGGCGAAGATCACTAACAGGGCGATCACGATCCAGCTTACAATGATCGTGATGAGATCAAAGCTGAAAGAGAAACCCCCAATCGAGACGTGCGCTATCAGTTTCTTCCCTAGTGGCCCGAACATCTTCTCCCAATCCTCCCTTCTATGAGAAGCACTAGCTGCAAGTTTACCTGCCCCGCCAACAGGCCGCCACAAGCAGCGATGAAGGTAACAAGTCCAATGCGCAAGACGAAAGTCAATGCAACCGAAAGAAAGACCATCCGCCCGATGCTCGCCATCGTCGCGATCATCCTTCCGTTGCGGCGCGATTCCGCACCGAGTAGTGATTTGCCTCCCTCATACAGGAAGAACAAGTTGGCAATGTAGAGAGACACTCCAATGAGGAGCCCGATCGCCGCTCTCCCCATGCCTAGTGAGCCAAGCACAATTCCGGCGACTGAAGTAACAAGGAGAAAACTGGGCAGCCGAAATAGGCTGATGAAACCGACCTCTGTTCCTCTGTTCATGTCAACGGTGCGGACCTAGATAACCTGCAGCTGCTTGTCCTTTTCAGCAATGAGATTATCTATCTTATTTGAGTAGTTGCGGACGGCCTCATCGGTCTTGTCGCGGTAGCGATGGTAGTCATCCTCCGAGATGTCCCCGTCGTCCTTCATCTTCTCAAGCTTCTCGTTGGCATCACGTCGGACGTTGCGCAGGGCGACCTTGGCCTCTTCTCCCCTGGCCTTGATGATCTTCGTCAACTCCGCGCGTCTCTCCTCGGAGAGCTTCGGGACCTTCATGCGGACGACCTTGCCATCGTTTGCCGGATTAAGTCCGAGATCGGCGGCGAGGATCGCCTTCTCCACCGCTCCGATCTGCGTCTTATCGTAGGGCTGAACGACAAGCAGGTTCGCGTCCGGAGCTGCGATCGTCGCCATCTGCTTCAATGGTGTAGCGGCTCCGTAGTAGTCGATCGTAATGTCCTCGATCATCGCCGGATTGGCGCGCCCGGTCTGCACCTTGGAAAACGCGGACTTCAGGACCTCGACCGTCTGCTCCATCCGACTGTTCATCTCATTCTTCACTTGTTCTGGCATTTGCAAGACACCTCACATGGCAACATTCTAAGAGCGGGGAAGGATCAATGCAACTAACACTTGCGCGTTAAGGGGCGCCTACCTGGCTCCCTTTTGCGTCGCTTTTTCCTCAATCAACGCAAGAAGCTCGGGAAGTGCTCGTCGCGTCGCCTCTTCTCCCGCACGGATTCCTTCCGCTGCACGCAGATAATTGAGCCCGCGAGGAAGATCGGGATGACTGATCAAGTCGGCCGGCCACAGGGTGAGTTTGAGACGCAGTATCTCCTGCTGGAAGATAGCTACCGCCTGATTGATCACGTTGTACACACCGGGAAGTGGCTTCTCTTCTTCAGTCTGCTCCTTGAATACATCATCTAGTAGTTCAGTCAGACTGCCTGGAATCCATGTTTGACTCGTGGCTCTCTCCTTGAGGCCTTGTCCCAGACGATCCCACAGGCTGCGCCGATCGGCGGTAGTGGGATAGGGGGCGGGAACGATGTCGACTCCTATGACAATGTCCACGTCAAAGCCGCGGCACAGGCGCACTGGTAACGGTTCCACCAATCCTCCGTCTACTAGCAGATGTCCTTCCCAACGCACGGGATGGAAGAGCCCCGGGATCGAGGCGGAAGCGCGGATGGCGTCTACCAGCGATCCGTGATCGAGGGTCACTGCTTCGCCCGTATCGATGTCACACCCTATTGCCGCAAATGGGGTCTGAAGTTCCTCGATCTGTACATCGCCAATCAACTCCCGCAGATACTTGCGTAGCTCCCCTCCGGAACTCAGTCCGGCGCGGGGAAAGGTGGGAAGGAAGCTTCGTACTACCTTGGGAAGGTTTGTGTTCAGCCACTCCTGTTCGATTCGCTCAATTGGAACCCCCGCTGCATAGACACCGCCGACCATCGCTCCAATGCTTGAACCGGTGATCGCTGAGATGGGAATTCCTTGCTGGGCGAGGACTTTCAGTGCACCGGTGTGGGCAGATCCGCGCGCTCCTCCCGACGCCAGTGCTAGTCCAATCCTCACACTATCCAATTTTCTTCTCATCCTGAGACTCCTGGAGCTGCCCGCTCAGGAACAAGCTTGCCGCACAACTTCAGCCATCACATCTTCCCGTGGCTTAGTATCGAGACAAGAAGCCAGAACCCCATCAGGCCGGCCGCCAGGAACCCGAGGGCACCGATTATCGGGATCCCGTAGACCTTGGGAGGAATGTCCGCGCGCATGATGAGCGCTGAGCCGACGATCAATGCCGATAGCACGATGGAGAACGCAATGCGGTTGCTGATCTGCTCGTGCGTCTTGAGCATCGGCTCAAGCCCTTGGTGCTCAAATTTCACCTTTAGTTGTCCCCGTTTCGCCTGATCTATGAGATCTCGCGTGTCGGCAGGGAGGTCGCGCAGTAACAGGGCAAGGTCGGTGAGGGAGAGGTAGACGTCTTTGGCAAGATCGGGAAGGCTTAGCCTCTCCTTGATCAACCTCTTGGCGAACGGTGTCGCGTGCTCGACGAAGTCGAAATCTGGGTCCAGGTTCCTTCCGACGCCCTCGATGATCATCAACGCCTTCGCCAACAGGTAAAAATCTGCGGCCACGTACAGCTTGTGGTCGGTGACGAGTGATACGAGCTCGCTTAGGCTGTCGAGCAGATCTATCTCCTTCAGCGAGCGATACGAATAGCGTTCAAGCAGAGCATAGACATCGTATTCTAGCTGCTCGGGGTTCTCTGGGCGCTCGCCACGTGACATATGCGTAAGTGTTCGCGTGATTCTCGGCGCGTCTTGGTTGGCAAGACCGATTAAGATGTCGCCGAGGTACTTCCTGTCTCGCGGGAGGAGGAATCCCATCATGCCGAAGTCGAGGAAGCAGATGACATTCCCTTCGAGAATGCGCATGTTCCCCGGATGAGGATCGGCGTGGAAGAAGCCGTGCTCGAATACCTGCTTGAGGATGCTGTCCGCTCCGCGAGCCGCGATCACCTTCGGATCGAGCCCTGCCTGAACGATCGTTTCGCGGTCTGAAGGCCTGATTCCATCGATGAACTCCATCGTCAGGACACGCCTTGTCGTGTGGTCCACGTAGACATGCGGCACGTAGACCGTCTCATCCCCTGAGAACTTGCGCGAGAACGTCTCGATGTGGGAGGCCTCAATAGTGAAATCTAGTTCCTGGGTGATTGATCTCTCAAATTCCTTCACCATCGCCACCGGATCAAGCGTCTCCATCCCCTCGATATGCCTCTCGGCGAGCGAGGCGAGATGGAACATTATCTCAAGATCGGTCTTGATCACCTGCTCTATGTTTGGGCGTTGCACCTTTACAGCCACGTGCTCCCCGGAGGGAAGAGTAGCCTTGTGTACTTGCGATATTGACGCCGCGGCAATCGGGTCGATTGAGAAATCGGAGAACAGGGAGTCGATCGGCATATTGAGTTCCTGCTCGACAAGTTGTTTGGCCGTTTCGCTGGGGAATGCGGGAACGGACTCCTGCAGTTTCTTTAGTTCCAGGATCAAGTCTTCCGGCACCAGATCCGGCCGATTGCTCATGATCTGTCCGAATTTTATGAATGTAGGACCAAGTTCTTCGAGAGCCAAGCGCACACGTTCCCAACGAGATAGGGAGGCGAGTCTTGGATCCTTCCCCTCGCGAACGAGCTTCTTCTTGAACGGCAGGAATCGATCCAAGCGGATTGCGGCGACGAGGTCGCTGAATCCGTACTTCGCCAGGACGTGGGCGATCTCCAGATAGCGGCTCACGTAGCGGTACGTGTGTCTGGGCAACCAAAGCTTGTTTGTCATGAAACGCTGTCGCTATCTTTGCTTATCGACTCCTCTAGTTTCTCCACGCGCTCTTCCAGATTAGCCAAGTCTTGCCGTGATGGGATATCCATGTGTGCAAAGAGTTCTTCAGTTGTTTTTTTAATCAAATCGTTCAGCTTCTTACGCGCCTCGTCCGACTGATCGAGCAACTCCCTTGCAAGCTTCCTGCTCTCCTCTTCCGTGAGATTGCTCTCTTCGCGGATCCTCTGGACGGCCTCGTCGATCTTGTCCTTGGCGATAAGGCCAAGCCCAACCCCCGTTAAGATGGCCCTTCTTGCTAGGTCAAGCATGGGTGCCTCCTTTCCATCTTCTGTCTCGACAATGCTACCACTTTTCTCACGCACGATGAAGAGAGCTCTTGAAGTCTGGTAGATGGAGAATGGTCGCAAGGGCGTTGCGGTTGTGCCCAGGCCTCTCAGGATGTATAGACACCCTCGTGATAAGTCCACGTTTGACTAGTGTGGCATTTGATCAAGACGTACCTCATCTAGTCTTGCTAAGCCAACAGACCTTGAAGTACACGCCAGCGTGGTGGCCGGTATAGCGCAGTCCCTGTCCCTTGTCCAGACGGCGAGAAGATACGATAACCTTGTTACCTGACAGGAACACGATCTTTCCTCTCTTCTTAAGTTTCTGAGCGAGTAACACGTCTTCTGCTTCGTCTGGGAATTCGCCGTTTGCTCTGAACCCATCGACATCGCGGAATGCGTCTTTCCTTACCGCGAAGTTTGGTCCGCAGAATAACGGATGCCCAACTCGTAGATTTGCCGCTTGGAATCCTGAGAAGAGGGTGTGCCCGAGGCTTGTCCATAACCGTTTCCCGGTGAGTTCGATGGTACCGAACGTTCCGACAACGGCTGGATCAGCGAATGGAGCAACAATGCGTTGCAGCCAATCCGGTTTGTAAATGGCGTCTGCATCGGTGGAGACGATGATGTCTCCCTCCGCGGCATCAAAACCGGCTTGTCTTGCGCGCCCCACGCCTGGCTCTTCCAGGCGTATCACGCGTGCACCGAACGATCGTGCCACTTGCTGCGTATTATCGGTAGACGCCGAATCAACAACGACTATCTCGAAATTACCGAACTCCTGCTGGCGTAGGGCGAATAGACAGCGAGGAAGCAGTTCCTCTTCGTTCCGCGCTGGCACAACTACTGACACATTTTTCATGATGCTCACTCTTCCCGCCGTTGTTCCTTAGTATATGCAACATTGTATCGCTTGAGAGGCGGTTTGTCACAAACAAT
>CAZRQM010000085.1:0-1347 GCA_964602385.1 uncultured Thermotogae bacterium
TGCTCTGGCACGTCGTCCAGTTCGCCGTCGATGATCATGGCGAACCCCTTGATCGTGTCCTCCAGCTTGACGTACGCCCCCGGACGGTTAGTGAAGTGCTCGGCGACGTGGAACGGCTGGCTCATGAAACGCTGCACCTTCCTGGCGCGTCGCACGGCGAGCTTGTCCTCTTCGGAGAGTTCGTCCATTCCCATGATGGCAATGATGTCGCGCAGGTCCTCGTAGCGCTGCAATACCTGCAGTGTCTCCTGGGCAACGCGATAGTGCTCGTGCGAGATGACGTGCGGGTCGAGCATCGTCGAATTCGATTGCAGCGGGTCAACGGCGGGGTAGATTCCCTTCTCAACGATCTTCCGATCGAGCGTGATCGCCGCGTCGAGGTGGGAGAAGACCGTCGCTGGTGCGGGGTCGGTGAGGTCATCCGCCGGTACGTAGATTGCCTGCACCGAGGTGATTGATCCCTTTTTCGTTGAGGTGATTCGCTCTTGTAGCTCACCCATTTCGGTGGCGAGCGTCGGCTGGTAACCAACCTCGGATGGCATCCGGCCGAGGAGCGCCGATACCTCGCTCCCCGCCTGGGCGAAGCGGAAGATGTTGTCCACGAACAGGAGGATGTCCTTCCTCTCTTCATCGCGGAAGTACTCGGCGAGGGTCACTCCGGTAAGGGCAACGCGGAAGCGCGCTCCGGGAGGCTCATTCATCTGCCCGTATACAAGGGCCGTGTTCTTGAGGACGTCAGCGTGCTTCATATCGAGGTAAAGCTCGTTTCCCTCGCGCGTGCGCTCGCCAACACCGGCAAAGACGGAATAGCCAGAGTGTTCGTAGGCGATCGAGCGAATGAGTTCCATGATCAGAACAGTCTTTCCCACGCCAGCCCCACCGAACAGCCCGATCTTTCCCCCTTTTGGGAAGGGAGCGAGGAGGTCGACAACCTTGATCCCAGTTTCGAAGATCTCGCTCTCCGTCTCCTGATCGAGGAGGGAAGGGGCGCTGCGATGAATCGAGTAGCGCTTCTTCGTCTTTGGCGCTGGAAGCTCGTCAATCGGGTCGCCGGTGATATTGAGCATCCGTCCCAGCGTCTCCGGTCCGACGGGAACGGTGATCGGCCCACCGGTGTTCTCTACCTCCGTCCCTCGCGCCAGTCCATCGGTCGAATCCATGGCGATTGCGCGCACGACATCGTCTCCCAGGTGTTGAGCCACCTCGAGGATGAGGTCCTTTTCGCCCTCTCGCACTATGCGCAACGCATCGTTGACGCGTGGGAGTTTCCCCTTCTCGAAGCGGGCATCGATGACCGGCCCTTTGATTTCGGTGATCCTTCCTACTGATTTCTTATCTGCCATCGCT
>CAZRQM010000085.1:1447-5449 GCA_964602385.1 uncultured Thermotogae bacterium
CTCAATTTCTCAACGCCTCCGCGCCGCCCATGATGTCTGAGATCTCGCGGGTGATCGACTGTTGGCGTGCTTTGTTGTACGACCGGGTGAGGTTCTTCAACAGATCATCCGCGTTGTTGGTGGCACTGCTCATTGCCTGGCGGCGGATTGCGTCCTCACTCGTCTTTGTGTCCAACAGCGCCTGGAATACCTTCCCTTGCAGGTAGAGGGGAAGGACGATGTCCAGCATGCGTGCTGGGTTTGGCTCAAGGATCATGTCGCCCGCTCTTGCCTCCGCCTTTATTGGCAGTATCTGCTCTACGCGCAGGCGCTGTGCAAGGTCGGAGATGAAATGCATATAGACGACGATGAGCCTGCCGTACGCACCTTCCCTGTACAAGGAGATCAGGTCCGATGCGACCACCCGCGCGATTACCGGTGTCGGATCTTCGTAGAGGTGTGCGTAGGTCTTCAGTGGCTCCACCCTGCGACGCGTGAAGTAGGTGCGTGCCTTCTCCCCACCGAGGAGGAAGCGTGCCGCGCCCGACTCCTCGAGGGCAAGCGTCTCTGCCCTATGGTTCAGATCTCCCTTGAACCTTCCACACAGGCCGCGATCCGCGTTCAGGACGAGGATTCCCACGTCCTCCGATCCATTGCTTGCGACGAGCGGGTGCGAGGAGGCGAGATCGGCATACTGGCCGACGAGCGAGGAGAGCACGCCCTCCAGCCCTTCCATGTACGGTTGCACCGCGGCAAGGCGGCGCTTCATCTTCGTCACCTTCGTCATGGCGATCGCGTTCATCGCCTTGGTGATCTGGCGGATGTTCTCTATGTTTCCGATTCGCGTTTTGATCTCGCGGACGTTCTCTGCCACTTATCCTCCGAAGCGTTCCTTGAACTCGCCGACCGCCATGTCCAGACCGGTCACGATCTCGTCCGTGAATTCCATGCGATCGTGCATGACAGTGACGATCTCTCCGTGCTCTGTATGCAGAAACCTGATCCATTCTTCTTCGAATCGCCGTACGAGCGAGACTTCCACATCCGCTAAATGGTCCTTCACCGCTACGTACAGGGCGAACACCTGGTCTTCGACGCTCATCGGTTCGTACTGCCTTTGCTTGAGGGTCTCCATTAGCCGATCGCCGCGCGCGAGCTGCTCCTTTGATTCCTCATCGAGGTCGGAGGAGAACTCGGCAAACGCCGCCAACTCGCGGTACTGAGACAGCTCCAACCGCAACTCCCCGGCAATCTGCTTCATCGCCTTTGTCTGTGCCGCCCCACCGACGCGGGAGACCGACTTCCCGACGTTGATCGCCGGGCGGAACCCCTGGTTGAACAGCTCGCTCTCCAGGTAGATCTGGCCGTCTGTGATGGAGATCACGTTCGTCGGGATGTAGGCCGTGATATCGGCGGCCTTCGTCTCGATGAGAGGGAACGCGGTGAGCGATCCTCCTCCATGTTCGGAAGAGAGACGCACCGCGCGCTCCAGCAGCCGCGAGTGGGTGTAGAAGATGTCGCCTGGATAGGCTTCGCGTCCCGGTGGACGCCGCAGGAGGAGGGCCATTTCACGGTAGGCGACCGCGTGCTTGGACAGGTCATCGTAGACGATGAACGCGTCCTTCCCGTTGTACGTGAAGAACTCGGCCATGGCGCAACCGGCGTAGGGGGCGAGGTACTGCATCGGGGCGGGAGAGTTTGCGTCGGCAACAACAACAATCGTGTACTCCATCGCCCCGTGGCGCTCTAACGTATCAACAATGCGGGCCACGGTCGATGTTTTCTGGCCGATGGCGACATAGACGCAGGCGATGCCCGTTTCCTTCTGATTGATGATCGTATCGATGGCGATCGCCGTCTTTCCCGTGCGGCGGTCTCCGATGATCAGTTCGCGCTGTCCGCGGCCGATCGGAGTCATGGCGTCAATCGATTTCAGCCCCGTCTGCAGCGGAGTATCGACTGGCTGCCGTTCAATGACGCCCGGAGCTTTGATATCCGCCTTGCGGCGTTCGGTCGCTGCTATTTCACCTTTGCCATCAAGCGGACGCCCGAGCGGGTCGACTACCCGCCCCAGGAGGCTGTCGCCTGCGATCGTCTCCAACACTCGGCCCGTGCGGCGCACTTCGTCTCCCTCCTGCACGAGCTCGCTCTCTCCGAACAGGGCCACTCCGACGCTCTCCTCCTCAAGATTGAGGACGAGGCCGCTGATGCCACCCGGGAACTCCACGATCTCCGAGGCAAGCGCTCCCTGCAACCCGAAGACGCGGGCGATCCCGTCGCCCACTTCAACGACAACGCCGACCTCGTTCATGTCAAGGTCGTACTGAAATCCCTTGATCTGCTCCTTCAGGATAGCACTAATCTCGTCTTTGCGTGCTGCCATTTTTGTTTTCCCCTTTATCCTGCAAGCACCGTCTTCAGCTCATCGAGCCTTGCGCGCAGTGACCCATCAATAACCTTTCCTCCGACATCGATTCGCAGGCCGCCAATGAGGTTCTTATCGACTCGCTCATCAAGCCTTACCCGTCCTCCGAGCTTCCTTGCCAGGTGATCAGAGAGGCGCTTCCGATCCTTTGTCGTAAGCTCCTGTGCCGTCGTCACCCGTACTTGTACGATTCCTTCCTCGCTTCCGCGCAGTCCCTCGAATTCATCATAGATCATGTCGATGTAGCCCTCGCGACCGTTGCGCACAAGAAGCGAGAGCATGTTGTGCAGGTACTCGGCAATATCCGGGAACGCTCCCCTCAGGAGCGCCGTCTTGGCGTCATCCTCGACGAGCGGGTGCGTCAGAAATCGAAGGAAGTCAGGGACCTCCCTGGTCTCCTCCACGACGCGGCGGTAATCGTTATCGATCACTTCCACACAGTTCTCTTCCACCGCGAGTGTGTACAGCGCTTCGGCGTAACGGCGCGCGATCTGCTGCGATCTCATTGCCGCATCCTCAACGCCTCGTCATCGACCTCTGAGAGAAGCTCGTTTAAGAGTCGCTCGTGATCGGATAGGTTCACCTCGCGATTCAACACGCGCGACGCCCCAAGGACGGCAATCTCGGCGTAGGATCGGCGCAGGTCTTCCACCATCTGCTCCCGTTCCTGCTCGATCTGGCGCTGGGCCTCGGTGATGATCCGCTCGCCCTCTTGCCGTGCCGTCCCCTTGGATTCATCGACTATCTCCTCGGCGTGTGCGCATGCGTCCTCCAGGGTACGATGTGCCTGCTCACGCGCCACGGAAAGCTCCTGTTCGCGTTGCGTAGCGAGCTGCTTTGCCTTCTCTTCGCTCTGGCGCGCCGCCTCCATGCGCGAAGCGATCAACTCGCGCCGGCGGTCGAGATAGGCAAGCGCCGGTTTGAACAGGAATCGCTTAAGCAGATAGAGCAGGATCGCGAAGTTTACGAGGTTGGCGACAAACGTCCAGTTGAGAGTCTTTACGACCGTCCCCCACTCGAGATGCACTCTACCCTCCTAGACGACGAATAACAGGACAATCGCGATCAGCAGCGAGTAGATACCGGTCGACTCGGTGATCGCCTGTCCCAGAACCATCGTTCGCAAGAGAGCGCCTTCCATCTCCGGTTGGCGGGCCATCCCATCCAGGGCATGCGCTGCGGCAATTCCTTCACCGATGGCCGAGCCGATCGACCCAATCCCCATCACAAACCCGGCAGCAAGGTACTTCGCCGCAGTGGCGATGTCCGCTCCTGAGATCTGGCTCACCACATGTTCTGCTTCTTGTAGCATGCTTCCTCCTATTAAGTTTCCACCGCAACGTTGATGTACGCAACGGCGAGAATCGCGAACACAAACGCCTGAATTGCTCCCTCAAATAGCCCATAAAACGCATTCACCACCAGGGGCAGTCCCCACGAAGTGAGCAAGAACGAGTATACGATAGAGAGCATGATCGCCCCACCAAACATGTTCCCGAACAAACGGAACGAGTGTGAGAGTGGCTTTGCCAGCTCCCCGACAATGTTCAAGGGGAGCATGAACGGGTATGGCTCGATGAATCCCTTGAAGTACTTGC
>CAZRQM010000086.1:0-5384 GCA_964602385.1 uncultured Thermotogae bacterium
GCTTTTGCCTTTCTCATCACTGATCACTCTTCACCCATCACCATTGGCGAAATTGGAAAAGGGAGCCAGATTCAGCCCCCTTTTCACTACTACCAGCTTGGTAGAAAGGCGGTTCACTGATAGCTAGGCGAATGTAAACGCTACCCACAAATCTGGTAGGAGTCACGGTCACCTCACCTTGCGACATGAGTCACCTCATCAACACGATTCTACGTGATAATCGGGCGCTCCTCCCGAGCGAAGCTTCCCAATTGGGCTCGGGCTCGGTAAGATGGAGAGAGCCCTTCCGGGGAGGCCTAATGCGGAACCTTAGTACCGTTCTTCACTATTTTGGAATCGTGCTCATCGCCTTCGCCTTTCTGCAGGCTCTGCCACTGATCATCAGCGCGACGTACGCCGAGACGGTCACCTTCCCGGTGCGCATCTACGCAATCCCCGCAGCAATTGCAGCCTTTCTGGGCCTGCTCCTGGTGAGCTTGTTCAAGCCCTCCCCGTTGAACGAGGGGATGGCAATGGCGATCGGGACGTTGGGTTGGTTCGGCCTATCGCTAATCGGTGCCGTCCCCTACTGGCTGGCCCTCAAGATCACATACCTCGACGCGTTCTTCGAGACGGTAAGCGGGTTCACAACGACAGGAACAACGCTACTCTTCGGGCTTGATGGCCTTCCACATAGCATCCTCTTTTGGCGAGCGCTCACGCAGTGGATCGGCGGACTAGGTATCTTCACCCTCTTCCTCGTTATTGCACTGCGTAGCGGCATCTCACACGCCCTGTTGCAGAGCGAATCGCATAAGGCGACAACAAAGCGCTTCTCGCCAGGGATGTTCAGCTCGTTGCGCATCCTGTGGGTGATCTACGTCACGCTCACCATCCTGTGCGGTCTCGCGCTGTGGATCGAGGGGATGTCGCCGTTCGACGCCATCGCCCACGCGCTGACCACGATCTCTACCGGCGGATTCTCGTCTCACGATGCGAGCATCGCCTACTTCCACCAGAGTGGCTACCACTATGTGGCGATCGACTACTCGATTATCCTGTTCATGTTCCTTGGTGGAACGAGCTTCCTCGTGCACTGGAACCTCATTCGCCACCGCTTCGCGGCGTTGCGCAAGAACACGGAGCTGCGCCTGTGGGTACTTCTTATCGTCGGAGCGACTATCATCGTCGCCTTCGGAGGAGGAACAAGCGCGGCGCTTGGCGAGCGCATACGCGCCTCGCTGTTTCAGGTAGTGTCGATCGCCACGACTACGGGGTTCGCCACCAAGGACATCGCGGGGAGCTTCTTCGGCCCGGCCGCGAGGCAGGTATTCCTACTGCTAATGTTCATCGGCGGGTGCATCGGTTCGACAGCCGGCGGAGTGAAGGTGTGGCGGATTGGGGTTCTCGGACAGCTCATACACCACCAGCTACGCCTCGTCTCCCGCCCGGCGAGTGAGGTCGTTCCGTTCGTCATCGACGGCGAAGTAATGAGCGAGCGCGAAGTCTATCGCACGGCGGCGATCTTCTTCGCATGGGTGTTGATAGCCGCAGCAGGAAGCTTAATCACCGGACTGCTTGCTGGGTTTGGACCGTTGGAGTCGTTCTCCGGGATGATCTCAGCGTTAAGCAACATCGGCCCGAGCTACATCAATCCGGCGGCGTATGTTACCATGAACGCGGGAGTCAAGGTATTCTACATCCTGGCGATGGTCGCGGGGAGGCTGGAGCTTCTTCCACTCCTTCTCATCTTCTCCCGCCGGGTGTGGCGTTAGGAGGAACTATGCGTGTAGTCATTGCTGGAGCGGGAATGGCCGGACGGCGTGTGATCGCTAGGCTCACCGCCGATCATTACGATGTGGTCGCTATTGACCTCAGCCGCGATGTGTGTGAGATGGTGAGCGCAAAGCTAGGGGCATCCGCCATCTGCGGGAACGCAACCGATGTTGTCACACTGGAGGAGGCAGAGATCAGCCAGGCGGACGTGGCAGTCGGGATGATGCACCAGAGCGCGGATAACTTGGCGTTCTGCCTGCTGGCAAAGAGCGCGGGAGCAAAGAGAATTATCACCCGCATGGTTAATCCCAAGTATGAGCACGCTTACGAACAGGCGGGAGTCACAACGGTGATTGACGTGATCGGACTCTTCCTCGATCAGTTGGTCCTGGAGATCGAGCGGCCCGAGATCTACGAGGTCGCCAGCTTCGGCGCGGGAGCCGGCGCAATAATCGGCGTTACAATACCGGAGAGATCGCACATCGTCGGGAAGACGATCCGCGACATCGTCTCCGAACGCCATTATCCGCACGACTGCATGATTGTCGGGATCTTCCGTAGCGCAGGTAACCGCCTCATCATCCCTCAGGGAGGGGAACTCATCCGCGCAGGCGATCAGCTTGTCCTGTCCGCCCTCACGGCGAGTGCGAAAGACATCGCACAGTACTTCGAGACGCGCAGGGGAATCTCCTCCCTTTTCGCTGGCAAGAAAGGCGAATCCGTGCCCCCCGCGGCCTCACAAACGCAGGTTGAAATCGATACAGCGTTGGAAGAAGGCGGCAGCAGGAACGAAGCCCCCCACGAGTGATCAACTACTGGTCAGCAGTCGGAGGTTGCTTCTCGATCGTCACATCGGAGAAGACAAGGTGCAGGACTATCGAATATGCCGGCTTGTTCTCCGCATCAGGCGCGTCATCATGCAGAAGGAGCGTGAACTCCGTGCGCTTCAGGTCGGAGAAGCCAGACTTGTCACGGAGTAACGGGCTGTAGAGGAGTCCGCTCTGGCGGATCGTCCCATCACTTCGCCGCACGGCATTAGCAACCGACCATTCACCATGCAGAGCCTCGTAGAGCATCACTCCATTGACATACAGGTCAAACGTGGTTTTCCCCCCGGCGAGTAGGGCATGCGTCTGTGGGAGGCTGGGATCACCACCCGCGATGTCCCCGTTGATCTCGACCCGCTCGTTTACCTGCGTGGAATCGTCGAATCGAGATACGATCCTGATCGTTCCCGCAAGCTCGTCAGTTGACGAGGGATGAAGCGGGCCACCGGCATCGGTTGTCGACACGGAAAGATCGATCGATCCCCTGTCGTCCGCGGCGATGCTCAATAGGAGAGAGCCGTCAAGCGAGCGCACGCACTTGCCATCGTAGCAGAGGTTGTCACCATACCCGCCAATCACCTCCGGCGCCTCGGCACGGACGGCCCAAACCACATCACTTCCTGGGACAAGCAAGCTGGAATGCATGAAGAAAAGGCCCACCAGGGCCGCAACAACACCAACAAGAATGAGTATTCGGTAGCTCACTGTTCCCCCTCATCTGACAAGTCAGGTCCCCAGGATCAGACTGTGCGCGGTTGATTGCTGAAAATCAAGCCACAACCAGCCTGAACTGCGTTATGCAAGAGAGGAAATGCTTCTCTTGGATAGGTGCACGCGCGAAACACGGCAGGCGCAAAAGACAGAGGCAGGCGGTGATGGCCAATGTATGAAGAGTGATGAAGCGGTGTTGGCGAGATCGATGCTGGAGTCTGGCTGCTGAGCGCTGATATCTGTTTGTCATCTCGAGCGAGCGACGAAAATCGCTTCTGCTGTTGCACAGGCTATGGGCGGCATCAACGCGCGAGCAAGGCCAGGGCAAAAAGAAACGGGGCCTTACGCCCCGACACTGGTTAAGATACGATATTCCTCTGTGAAATGTCAAGGGGTGAGCTCGAAACCGCGAAACAACTCCAAACCGCGCACGGAGGCTCATCACTAATTGTTGGTCTTTAGTGCCTTTCTCGCTCTAGTGATTACCTTGTTTATCATCTCTTCGAGGTCGACGTCCTTGCAGCTACAGCCAGCGGCTCGCACATGCCCACCGCCGCCAAACTCCAGGGCCACCACGCTCACATC
The DNA here is from genome assembly GCA_964602385.1 of uncultured Thermotogae bacterium. Taxonomy (GTDB): domain Bacteria; phylum Bipolaricaulota; class Bipolaricaulia; order UBA7950; family UBA9294; genus M55B144. Next base: position 3,879 of record CAZRQM010000086.1, read on the forward strand.
AGCGTAGTTCTTCGACCTAAAGGAGATGTGCACGTCTCCTTCTGGCCACTCGATGAACAGGACGGCGATCTCCACGCCGTACATCGCTCTTATCTCTCCCACCAGGCCACCCGCGTCGTCCTCGGTGCACCCGGTGTGTCGCAACATCTCCGCGGAGACGTACGACCACGCAAGCTTCCCGTCCTCTTCGATCCGGAGCTTGTCGAACATCTCGGATAGCAGCTTGACCTCGTTCAATGTTCTGTGCTCGAGGACCGCGGAAGAAATGCGTTGAATGCTGGCCCCGTGCTTCACGAGTTCTGCCGCATAGGAGAAGACCTTGTAATCGGTGTTGGAGTACTTAAAGAATCCCGTGTCGGTGGCAATCCCCAACAGGTTGATCTCCGCCAGTTGCGCATCGTAGTCCACAAGCTCCTTGCCAATCTCGTAGATGATCACCGCAGCGGCAGCATACGCGGAGTCATAGAAGTCGATCTCACCAAATCCAACGTTTGTCTGGTGATGGTCAATGGTAATGTCCGGCTGTCGTCCATTCAGCAATTCTACGGCATCGCCGATGCGCGATAGCTCGGAGGCATCAATGGTGACCGAGGTGTCAAACTGAAAATCCCTGAGATCGTCAACGCCCTTGATCAGCGAAACATCAGCTAGATCCTTGTAGAACCAGGGGATAGCGCCCGCAATGCACCCCTCCGCGACCTTCCCCAGCCTTCGCAGTATCAGGACCAGCGTAACGACGGAGCTGATGTCGTCTCCGTCCGGCTTGATGTGCCCGATCACGAGCACGCGCTGTGCTGCTTTCAGCCTTTCGATCACCGCATCCAGACTCTTCTTCATATCAAATCCTCACTTCCATGCAAAGTCTCCGTCAAGCTATTATTGCTCACAGATCCACTTCCTGGGGATCATCAGGGGCGGATAGGACACGCCACTCCTGCTCCTGCACATCGAAATCAGCGATCCTATCGATGGGAAGCTTGAGAAACCGCCCTCTGCTTTCCACGGCCACCGTGCCGTCAGGGAGCAAGATCTCTCTGCTACCGACAAAAGACCGCTTGTTCTCACCTGTGATACGCCCCAGCACTCGCAGCTCCGCATCCAGAGGGACAGGCTTGCGGAAGCGAGTATGAAATTCCACGGTCACTCCCCACACGTCTTCCCCATACTTAATCATCCCCGCCCGGCCGATCGTTTCATCGAGGATGGCAGTCGCGATTCCGCCGTGCATTCGTCCCGGATAGCTCTGATGCTCCTCGCGCGGGTGGAAGATGGCGAGCACATCGCCGTTCTCCAACTCGTAGAAGAACGCCTTCAAGCCAAGCGGATTCTTCATGCCGCACACGAGGCACATCTTGCTGTTTGGCTGCTTGCGCATCACGCGCTGGCTCATGGGCCGACCTCCAGAAGAACGAGAAGGGATTATACGGCATAGACGCGCGAGGGAAAGCTGCCATGGCATGACTACGGAGTGTACTAAAAAGAAAAACGGGGCTTCGCGCCCCGACA
>CAZRQM010000087.1:0-5368 GCA_964602385.1 uncultured Thermotogae bacterium
TCAACGCTACTCTCCATCTCCTGGATCCATCCGTTCTCCAGACCAAGGAGGTCCATCTCGTCGAGGACTTCTTCGTATTCCTCTTCTCGCAGCGGACGTCCCAATTGCGGATGGTCGCGCACCGCCTCTGTCGGGTGGTACTGCGACATCACGGAGAGGTGTATTTCTGGAGAAAGCCTTTCCGCGATGAAGCGAAGGCACTGTTTGCTGTTCTCCACTGCTTCTGGCAGGACGAGATGGCGGACAATAAGCCCGGAGGTGATGAGGCCTTCATCATCGAGTTCGATCTGCGCTCCCTTCTGGTGGTACATCTCAGCGATCGCTGCCGTGGCTGCTTCCGGGTAGTCCGGTGTCGCCGAATAGCGTGCGGCAAGATCGTGATCCATGTACTTCAGGTCCGGCAGATAGACGTCGATCATATCGGCGAGAGAGGTGATCGTCTCCACCTTATCGTAGGCATTGGTATTCATCACGAAGGTCGGATGCAGGCCATCGGCACACATTGCTTCGATGATCGCCCGCATTTGCGGGATGACGTGCGATGGTGAGACGAACCCCACGATCGATATTCCCGTCTCTTCAAGGATCTGTTCAATCTGTGTGACAACCTCGGATAGCGACATCTCCCGCCCGAGGATCGGTCCCCTGTTTCTGCTTATCTGTGCGTTTTGGCAGTAGATGCAGTGCATGTTGCAGCGGGTGAAGAAGACATTACACATGCCGCGCATCCCGCTGAGGACGGGCTCCTCGCCCTTGTGGACGCAGATCGAACCGATATGAAAGCCGATTCCGCTGCCGCAGAATCCGGTGTCTTTGATGGTGCGATCAGCGTGGCATACGCGTGGACAGATTGTGCAATCGCGAAGCTGCGGAAACGTGGTCTTAGATTCCATATGACGCGCCTCAATTATCGCAGGGATGATCGGCTACGAGATCCTGCGCTCGTTTCAGGGCAAGGGCGTTGTACAGCGGCCACGCCGCCATTGTTCTCTGGTCGGATCCCTTGTCGAGCATGACTCCTATCTCGGTGCAGAAGCGGTCCCAGTCTTGTGCAGGCTTTGCGATGTACTCGACATCATCGACGTAGTTTTCTAGGAATTGGGGTGCGGCGGCGATCGCATTCTCGAACGCGGCACGTGCCTGCACTGTGTCTCCTCCCATAAATGGCGGTACCTGGGCTAGAAATGATCCAAGCGCCCGCCACGGGCCACCGCCAAGGTAGGTGGGATCAAGCTCCAGCGCACGCTCAAACGATGCCTGCACATCCTTCATCCCCCCTGATACGGCAATGAGCGGATGGAAGTTGAGGTAGCGACCGAGGTTGTTCCCATACCAGAATATCGCCTTCACATCGCTTGCAGAACTCAGCGCTGCGCGGAAGCTCTCCTTCTCGGCCTCAACAAACATCGGATTGAGACGAAGGCTCTCCAGGGCGTAGTCCTTGCCCTTGCTGTACGCTGCCTCCTGTTCGTCGCGATCAGTCAGATAGGCCATCCCCAGCTCGAAGTACCCCTGTGCCAGGCGGTTGAGGACGTAGGAACGAGTCTGAAGCTCATCGGGTGCGATCGCGGGAAGCGCCTCCTCGTACAGACCGAGTGCCACCTGCAGCTTCCCCTGATAGTCGGAGAACGAGAAGGTTCCGCTCCAGCGGTCGAAGGAAGCATCGGCGCTGGCAATTAGCTTCGGCGTCTGTGCTAACCCCGCAACGCTCAACAGAATTACACAGCTAGCGATTGTCGCCAATTTACTTGGCATTCCTTGTCGTTTCACTTAGGTAGTGACCTCCAATTCCAGTTTGCGCAGGACAGATGCCAAAGGCAATTCCCCACGAAGAACACGAAGAATGGAAGCGGCACCAACGCCTAGGCTCCTAACCAACTTCAATGCCACCTCGGGGCGTGTAGTAAACAGGGCCGGCTACTACACCCCCAACCTTAGGGGTGGAATCAAATGCTCCGTCCTCTGACTCCTCGGGGGGTGTAGTAAACGGCACCGGCTATTACACCCCCCAAGTGCTCTTCGTCTCCTTCGTGGTGAAACAGCCTTGTCCCTCTGTAAGAGCGTTGGCGCTTGACCCTCTGGAGAATCCAAGGAGGTTCACCTGGGCTGAGCATGCCCAACGCACATCTGAAACTGTCAACTATTCCTCCTGTGTAGGGCAACAACGATTACTGTGCGAGATCGCAACGCAGCGTCGATTCATCCCTCCCGCCAACTCGGCTCCCGTTGTCGTTCTCTCCATATCTCCTATTGCCTCCGCGTGGCGCGCCACAATCGCCACTCCCGTTTAACCCTTCCCTCTCTTCCGTCAACTTATCATTGGTACTGTCGCAAGACAGCCTACGGATTAGAGACGCTTCTGTCAAGTCCGTGCAAGCAAGGCTCGGGGTTTACTATTGTCTCTTGACCTTTGCTCGGCTTCGACTCGCGATGCGCTGCAACTGATCGAAGGGTTCCGCTGCAATCTGAGTCCGCTCCCTCACCCAACGCCCTTGAACGTCGCAACGCTCATCGAGCCTAGTAGCAGCACCGTAGTCGCCACAGTGACGAGCCACAGCAGCCGGTTTATGCGGAACATGGGTAGCCCCATCAGGAGGATCGCACCAAAGAAGAAAACGAGATAGGGCACGAGGATGCCGTAGTACATAGGCGAACGAAACTCAACCGGCCATACGTAGTCCAGGCGGTCTCTGCGGCTTGAGTGAGCGAAGGGAAAGAGCGAGAGAACAGCGTTCAATCATCTCGATCAGAAGCTCTTTACCTACTCCAAACATAAAAGGGCCAGATTTCATAGCACGTTGCTACTTACCGAGCATCTTCTGTTCCAGCTCTTCCCAGCGGGCGAACAACTCATCCAGCGCCTTCTGCGCTGCACTGCGTGTCTCGTAAACCCGTTGCAGCTTCTCATGATCGTTGACCACTCCCGGATCCTCCAGCTCCGCCTGGAGACAATCGACCTCTTCTTCGGAAGCTACAATGCGCGCTTCCATCCCTTCCCATTCCTTCTTCTCAAGGTAGGTCAACCCTGTGCGCTTCGGACGAGTCACCTGTTTGCGATTAACCGGTTCCTCTGCTGTATGTGATATCCTCTCCGATTCGCGGGTCTCGGCCTCCTGCCACTGGGCGACGCTACCGTAGTTTCCCCAGTTTCCATCACCATGCAGGCCGATGATGTCGGTGCAGACGCGATCGAGCATGTGCCGATCATGCGTAATCAGGACGACAGCGCCGGGAAAGTCGATCAGCGCTCGTTCGAGGACCTCGATCGACTCGATGTCGAGGTCGTTCGTCGGCTCGTCGAGCATGAGGACGTCCACCGGCTCGCGCAGCATCATCGCCATCAACACCCGTGCCTGTTCCCCGCCAGAGAGGTCGCCCACCGGTGTATCCAATTGATCGGGCCGGAAACCGAAACGCATCGCCCACGGGATGATGTGCGTGTTGCGGCCGAGGTAGGAGACTGTGTCGCCGCTCGGAGCGAGTGCCCTACGCAGACGCTCTTTCTTATCGAGTTGCTCGCGTTGCTGGCCGAACAGGGCGATGCGCAGATCAGAGGCGTGCTTTGCCGCCCCCGCGTCGGGCGATAGGTCATGAGCGAGTACGCGTAGCAGGGTAGTCTTGCCGGAGGCGTTGTTCCCTGCGATCCCCAGCCGAGAATCGCGGGTGGCGAACGCGTCAAGATCGCGAAATAGCAGCCGACCGCCGAGGGTCATCGCGATCCCCTTAGCCACGATCAGATCGTGTGTTCGACGACCAGTGGAGTGAAAGCCGATCTCTAGGTCGCTCGCCCCTTGTTGACGCCGTCGTGCCTCAGAGAGGCGTTCGATCTTCTCCTGCGCCGCGTCGATTCGATAGGAGGCCTTTGTCCCGCGCGCCTTCGGCCCGCGCCGCAGCCATTCCACCTCGCGGCGGACGTCGCCAGCAAGCGCACGCCGTTCCTCGCTTTCCGTTTGCAGGAACGCCTGTCGTTTTTCGAGGAAATCGCTGTAGTGGCCACGGACGCTGAAGAAGCCGTCGCGGTAGCGGGGGTTGATCTCCACGATGCGATCGGTCACTCGCTCTAGGAAATAGCGATCGTGTGTGGTAACCACAAACGCGATCCTCGCGCGTTCGAGGAAGCGCTCCAGCCAATCGATCCCCTGCAGATCAAGGTGATTCGTCGGCTCGTCCATCAGCAGAAGGTCCGGCTCCTGCACAAGCTGACAGCCGATGGCAAGCCGTTTGCGCCAGCCACCGGAGAGGCTCTCTACACGCGCGCTCCCATCCTCGAACCCGAGACGCCGAAGCATCTTACGCGCGCGTAACGGACGCTCGTACTCCTCCAGAGGCAGGGCAGCAAGCGCCGCGAGGAGTGCGCTCTCCACGGTCTGCCCGGAAGGGAAGACGTCAATCTGAGGAAGGTAGGCAACGTGAGTCCCCTTGGCGCGATCTACCGATCCGGAGTCGGCGGGCTCGATGCCAGCTAGGATCCGCAGAAGCGTCGTCTTTCCCGCTCCGTTGGGCCCAATCAACCCCACGCGCTCGTCCTCGTGGAACGTAAGCGACAGCCGATCGAATAGATCGTGCGAGGCATACGTCTTACTCAGATCACGTACCGCAAGTATCGCTTTCACCAAATCTCCCACCTCGTTCCACCCATTGCTCTCTTATGTATCAGTCAAATGCTCAACCGGTATCGTACGCGATCCGCGGCGATCCTGCCCGCTGAAGTTGCCGTCGTGAGAAAAGAACACTACGATAGGCGCATGACAGCAGCGATTCACGTTGGCACCTCGGGCTACAGCTTCAAAGACTGGCTTGGTACGGTCTATCCCGCGGGGACGAAGGCGGGCGACTTCCTCTCTCACTACGCCAAGATGTTCGATACTGTAGAGATCAACTCCACCTACTACCACGTGCCACCCCCGTCGATGTTTGCCAACATGCTGAAGAAGGTCCCATCTGACTTCACGTTCGTTGTCAAGGTGCCAAAGGAGATGACGCATGACAGGGAGAAGCTCGCCTCCGTGGTCTCGCCGTTCATAGACGGCATCGCCCCCCTTATGGAAGCCGGGCAGTTGGGCGGGTTGCTCGCCCAGTTTCCGTACTCGTTCAAGTCAACTTCAGAGGGGATCGATCATCTCAAACGTTTGGCGGACGCGTTCGCCGAATGCGAGACTCCGATGAACATCGAGTTTCGCCACACGAGCTGGTACAACGATGAGACCTATGCCACGCTAGAGAAACTAGGCCTGGGGTTCGTCAACGTTGACCTCCCGCCTCTTCCGGGTCTTCCCGGAGCGAGCAACATTGTCACATCGGACGTCGCCTACTACCGCCTGCACGGGAGGAATGCGAAGATGTGGTGGCACCATCCAACGCCGAGCCA
>CAZRQM010000088.1:0-5308 GCA_964602385.1 uncultured Thermotogae bacterium
GACCGCGTTTCCGTTAGCTCGGAGTCTTAGCTGACTGCTGACTGCTGACTGCTGATGGCTGAAAGCTAGTTGTTGCGTCAGTGTCGCGAGAAAGCGCGCGAGTTGTGGACGATTGCACGCGCCAGTTTGCGTGGGTCATGTTTTACCGTCTGCTTTCCGGATAGCTTGGCAAAGCCGAGTAGGTCAGCGCTCACGAGTTCTATCTGGTACTTGTTCTCCGCGGCAAGGTCGTTTATCACCGGCTCTGAGGCCTGCTCGCGGTATCGAGTGATGAACTCATCAGGCGGGGTGGCATCATTTACAAGTACCTTATCAAAACACGTGAGATCAACATACTTCGAGAGGACCTCCAGGTGATCCAGAAGCGAGAATCCGTCAGTCTCTCCCGGTTGGGTCATCAGGTTTCCCACGAGTATCTTCTCCGCGGCGGAAGCGGTGAGAGCAGCGGCGACGTCGTCGACAAGTAAGTTGGGGATGATGCTCGTAAACAGGCTTCCTGGGCCGAGGAGGATCAGGTCCGCGGATTCAAGTGCCTCCAACACGCGGTAGTACGGCGTGACGTTCTTCTTTGAAAGCTCGATGCGCCTGATCATGCGCGGATCAGCGGTGATGTGGCTTTCTCCCTCCACCCAGTCGCCATCTTCCATCTCCGCGCGCAGCTGCGTCTTTTCGAGGGTCGCCGGCAGGACCTCGCCGCGCACGTTCAGGATGTAGCTCATTTCCTCGATCGCTCGATCGAATCCACCCGTCGCCTGTTCCAGGCCAACAAGGAGGATGTTCCCCAACGAATGGCCCGCAAGCTCAGGCTTCCCCCAAAAGCGGTGCTGGAAGAGGCGCGCCATGCGCTCTTCGTCCTCCGCCAGGGCGAGGATGCAGTTACGGATATCGCCGGGAGGGAGGACATCGAGGTCCGAGCGCAGCCTACCTGAGCTTCCGCCGTCATCCATCACCGTGACGATGGCCGTGATGTTCGAGGTCTCTTCCTTCATTCCCCGCAGCAGGGTGGACAACCCCGTTCCCCCGCCGATCGCGACGACGTGCGGTCCGCGCCGTAGGACACGCGTGCGGTAGATGATCTGGGATGGCTCTTCCGCGCGCCCCGGTGCGATCCCGCGTGCGACAGAGCGCACAAGGCGAAAGAGGGCGAAGATGAACCCTCCCACTCCAATGATGAATGCGGTAACGACGATCACAAGGCGTAGTTCAGGCGATTTCGGGATGATGTTGTAGAGCTCACCTACGCGCGCGCGCCCAATGGTCTCCAGGATGCCAAAGACGACGAAGAACATCGATATCGTAGCAAGAAGAACCCACCGCTTCACCCTCATTCCGGGGTAGAGCCAGCGGATCGCCTGCCTAATCCTCACCATCGCCACCAGCAGCAACACGGACTCGGCCGGGGCCAACGATCTCCTCCAAACCACGCTGCAGTTCAACGGTCGGGGAAACACGAAATCCTTTCCCCGCCCGCACGAGGAACCGACCATCTTCGGCATCCACCCGCAAGACAAGCGGAGCATCTCCCGGATGTTCCGCCAGGAACAACTGCAGCCGTGCCAAACGATCGGGGTCGATCTCTTCCTCAGTGAGGGTCACGTTCACCGATAGGCTGATTTTTTTCTGCAGTGACTCCAAAGGGATCACCTCTTCGGCAACGAGGTTGATTTCACCATTCCTCCTGCCCGCGGTGACGCGCAATGCGGTGAACTGGTCAACGTCGATCGACGTGGAGGCCGCCTCAAGGACACGCGGGAAGACGGTGACTTCGGCGTCACTGTCTCCGTCGCTCATGGTGATGAACGCCATCTGATCTCCCTTCTTCGTTGCAATGCGGCGCATGGCGGTAATCCGTCCCCCGATGATCGCGCTCTCCGCCTCATGCAGACTACCCACGCTGGAGAGAGGCGTACAGTAGAGCGAGATGATGTCGCGGTACTGATCGAGCGGGTCCGCACTGATGTACAGTCCGAGGAGTTCCTTTTCAAATTCGAGCAGTTCGCTCTGCGGGAATTCCTCTTCAGATACGATCGGGTCGACGACCTCTGTCTCCGGCCCGCCGAAGAACGACTGCTGCCCGCTCTGCCTCTCGTGGCGAGCAATCTGCATCATCTCGATCCCTTGCGAGGCGTGCATCAGGAGCCCGCGACGCGACGATCCCAGGCTATCGAACGCCCCCGCCTTGATCAGAGCTTCCAGCGTGTCCCGGTCGACGCCATCGACACGTCGGCACACGTCGAAGAATGACGAGAAGCCGTCATTACGCACGGCGAGGATCGCTTCAATCGCCCCCTGTCCTACGTGCTTGATCGCCGCTAACCCGAAGCGGATGCTGGAATCGGAAGTAGGGGTGAAGCTCGCCTCGCTCTCGTTGATGTCCGGCGGCAGGACCTCGACTCCCCCCATCCGGCGGCACTGCCCGATGTAGGATGCAACCTTGTCCAGATCGCCCTGCACGCTCGCTAACAAACTTGCCATGAAGTGCGTTGGGTAATTCGCCTTGAGGTAAGCAGTCCAGTAGGAGATGAAGGCATAGGCAGTGGTGTGCGATTTATTGAACCCGTAGCGGGAGAACTTTTCCATGTCGTCGAAGCTCTGCGTGGCAACCTGCTCCGAGATATCGTTCTTCAGGCAGCCAGCCATGAACTTCTCACGCATGCTCACCATGATCTCTTTCTTCTTCTTCCCCATCGCCTTACGCAGGACGTCCGCCTCCGCGAGAGAGAACCCGGCCAGCTTCTGCGCCATGAGCATGATCTGATCTTGATAGATTGGCAGGCCGTAGGTCTCGTCGAGGACCTCGCTCAGGCTCGGATGAGGGTACGTAATCTTCTGGCGGCCATGGCGGCGCTCCACGTAGTCGTCGGTCATCCCGCTCTCAAGCGGCCCGGGGCGGTAGAGGGCGAGGAGCGCGATAAGGTCCTCAAAACGATCCGGTTGCACCCTGCGGATAAGGGAGGTCATCCCCGATCCTTCCAACTGAAATATCCCCGCCGTTTCGCCGGCGCGTATCATCTCGAAGGTCTTTTCATCGTCGAGTGGAACCTTGTCCAGATCGACATCGATTCCGGCGTGCGCCCGCAGCGATGAGCAGGCCTCATCGAGTAGCGTGAGGTTTCGTAGGCCGAGGAAATCGAACTTCAATAGCCCAACCGCTTCGACGTCGGTCATATCATACTGTGTGACAATCTCGCCCTCACCCAGGCGCAGGAGCGGAACGATCTCCTGCAGCGGACGCGCAGCGATCACAACGCCGGCAGCGTGGGTTGAGGTGTTACGTGTCAGCCCCTCCAGGCGCAGGCCAATGTCGACGATCCGTTTGACTTCTGGATCACTCGAGTACAACTTATGCAGTTCCGCCACCTGCTCGACGGCGATACGCAGGGTGAGGCCATACGGGATGAGCTTGGCGAGGTGGTCGGTGGTGCTGTACGAAGCACCGAGTACTCTTCCCACATCCCGCACGACGCTACGCGCCGCCATCCGGTCGTAGGTAGCGATCTGCGCGGTTCGATCGCGGCCGTACTTATCCTGGACGTAGGCGATCACCTTATCGCGCCCCTTGACGCAGAAATCGATGTCGAAGTCGGGCATGCTCACGCGCTCCGGGTTGAGGAAGCGCTCGAAGATCAGGTTATAGCGAAGCGGGTCGACGCGTGTGATCCCGGCGCAATAGGAGACGAGGCTTCCCGTCGCCGATCCTCGTCCGGGCCCGACGGGGATATGCTGTTCCTTCGAAAAACGGACGAAGTCCCACACGATGAGGAAGTACGTGGCGTACTTCATTCGCTCGATCACGGACAGCTCGTACTCCAGCCGTTCCAGAACGGCAGGATTGATCTCCACGTACCTCTCGCGGGCACCGTCGTAGGCAAGCTTGCGCAGGTACTCATCGGCGCTTACGCCGTCGGGCAACGGAAACGGCGGGATGGCTGTGTTACCGAATTCTATCTCCACGTTGCAGCGATCGGCGATAACGCGTGTGTTGTCGATCGCCTCTGGAAGATCGGCGAATAGCTCTTCCATCTCTGCTGCCGAGCGGAAGTGGTAACCGTCGCCGTCGAATCTCATGCGATCGGCGTCATCGATCTTCTTGTTCGCGCGGATGTTTAGTAGGACCTCATGCGCGAGGTGATCCTCGGGCGAGAGATAGTGAGTGTCGTTCGTCGCTACGAGCGGAAGATCGAGATCGCGTGCAAGAGCGACGAGTTCCTCTCTCAACCGCTTGTCCGTCTCTGTCCCGTGATCCTGCAGTTCGATGTAGAAATTCCCGGGGCCAAAGATTCCGGCGTACTCCGAGGCAGCGGCACGCGCGGCGTCACTTCGCCCGGCGAGGAGGAGGCGCGGAATCTCGCCGCTTTGGCAAGCGGAGAGGGCGATCAATCCCTCATGGTACTTCCGCAGCAGTTCCTTGTCCGCGCGCGGCTTGTAGTAGAATCCTTCGGTCTGCGCCAGGCTCACGATGGAGACCAGGTTTGAGTACCCACGTTCGTTCTCGGCAAGGAGCACGAGGTGAAAGTACTTCTCTCCATTCCTGACCCTGCGTTCGTGTCTGTTGCCAGGAGCAAGGTAGATCTCGCAGCCGATGATCGGCTTGATCCCACGCCGTCTTGCCTCACGGTAGAACTTGATCGTTCCGCTCATCACACCGTGATCCGTCACGGCGAGGGCGTCCATCTCGTACTCCCCCGCCCGATCGAGCAAGGCGCCGATCTTGCACGAGGAGTCGAGGATGCTGTACTCCGAATGTGTGTGGAGATGAACGAACTTCACCGCCAAGTTCAGTCTCCTCTTACAAAGATGATTAGCTGTTCTCCCGGCTTCACCAGCCCAAGCTTCTCGCGGGCAACGTCCTCGATCGCTTGTGGATCGTTGCTCTTAGCAAGCTGAGCGCGCAAAGCTGCTTGTTCGTCGAGTGCTCGCTGCTCATTGGCACTGAGATCCGCTACCTGTTGCTGGAGCCGGTTTACTGTGACAAACCTGATCGTATAGAGCGAGGTAAGGAGGATAACAGATACAATGACGATCCACAGCAACGCGCGCCGTCCGATTTGTCTATAAGAAGCACGCTCATGCTGCTCTCGCAACTGCAGATGCGTGTACAACCGCCACACCCCCTCTTCTCGGCTCACTACCTTCTAAGATGAACTACCGTTGGAAGCGGTCCGCCCGCTTTGCCGAATCCAGCGTGCGCTCCTCTTCCAACCGCACCATATCGGTGTACCTGACCACCAACTCATCTCTTCTTCCAGGCATTCTGTCTGCCAGTATAAGCCGCGTCCGATCGGCGGACAATGACAAGCGTCCGAAC
>CAZRQM010000089.1:0-5266 GCA_964602385.1 uncultured Thermotogae bacterium
TTTATGGGGTCAGACCTTCATTGTTAGGGTCTTGGTGCTCGAAATTCTCTCGAAGTGCGTATGCTGACCGTAACTGCTGGGAAGAATCCTAAAAACGAAGGTCTGACCCCGCAGGTAGGCCTTACGCATCACGGTTTTGCGCCTTCGCGCGAGACAAGGTAGATCACTCGTGGGAGATGCCGTTCAAGTGTACTCGTGTCTCCGCATCCCCGGGTCCTCCTCTCTCCTGCAGAATACGCACCAGGTACTCCCCGGTGTACGATCCTGCCGTGCGAGCGACAGCCTCCGGCGTGCCGGTGGCAATTATCTCTCCGCCTCCGTCTCCCCCCTCCGGGCCCATGTCGATGATCCAATCGGATGTCTTGATCACGTCCAGGTTATGCTCGATGACAACAACGGTGTTCCCCGCATCAACCAAGCGATGGAGTACCTCCAGCAGCTTCCCCACGTCGGCGGAGTGCAACCCGGTCGTCGGCTCATCGAGGATGTATAGTGTCCTCCCGGTCGATCTCTTGGATAGCTCCTTAGCGAGCTTGATTCGCTGTGCCTCACCACCGGAGACCTGCGGTGCGGGCTGCCCGAGTTCGATGTAGGAGAGTCCTACGTCGTACAGGGTCTGCAGCTTGTCGCGCACACGCGGGATGTTGTAGAAGAAGTTGAGTGCCTCCTCGACGGACATGGAGAGGACATCGGCGATGGACTTGCCTTTGTACTTGATCTGCAGCGTCTCCCGGTTGTAGCGCGTCCCTTTGCACACCTCGCAGGGTACGTAGATGTCGGGGAGGAAGTGCATCTCGATCTTCTCCTCCCCTTGTCCCTGACAGGCCTCACAGCGTCCGCCCTTGACGTTGAAGCTGAACCTGCCCGCGGTATACCCGCGTAGACGTGCATCCGGTGTGCGAGCGAAGAGTACGCGTATGTCGTCGAACAGCTTGGTGTACGTCGCGGCGTTGGAGCGAGGAGTACGCCCGATCGGCGACTGATCGATCTCGATCACCTTGTCGATCTGTTCGATTCCCAGGATATCGTCATGCTCACCGGGCCGGCGTGTCGCCTGATAGAGCCGCTGAGCCACGCCGTAGTAGAGGACGTCCTCGATAAGCGAACTCTTACCAGATCCGGAGACCCCAGTGACGCAGACGAACTCGCCAAGCGGGATCTCGACATCGATCCCCTTCAGGTTATGCTCGCGAGCGCCGATGACACGGATGCACTTCCCGTTCCCTTTGCGGCGCTTGGTGGGGATGGGGATGAAGAGCGTCCCCGCCAGGTACTGCCCGGTGATCGACTTTGGATTTGCGGCGATCTCCTCCGGCGTGCCCGAAGCGACGATCTCTCCCCCGTGCGCGCCCGCGCCGGGGCCGAGGTCGACGATGTAGTCGCTTTCCCGCATCGTCTCTTCATCGTGCTCGACGACGATTACCGTGTTCCCCAGGTCGCGCAGCCCTTTGAGTGTCGTCAGCAAGCGCCTGTTGTCGCGCTGATGGAGTCCAATTGACGGCTCATCGAGGACGTACAGCACGCCGGTGAGCTGGCTTCCGATCTGGGTTGCAAGACGAATGCGCTGCGCCTCACCGCCGGCCAGCGTCCCCGCCTGCCGGTCAAGGGTGAGATAATTGAGCCCAACCGAGACCATGAATCCCAGCCGTGCCTTGATCTCCTTTAGAATCTGCGTGGCGATCATCTCCTCTCGCTTGGTGAGAGAGAGGTTCTCAAAGAAGGTGAACGCGCTCTTGATCGACAGGGTCGTCACCTCGTGGATGCTCAGCCCGTTAATCGTCACAGCCAATACCTCCGGCTTGAGGCGCGCGCCGTGACAGACGGGGCAGGGGAGGGTGGCCATGAACTGCTCCAGATCGCCGCGCCACTGATCGGACGTTGTCTCTCGATACCAGCGCTCAAGATACGGGATGGCACCGCTGAACGCTCGCTCGAACTTGCGTGTGTGTCCCTTGGTCGACATGTAGTTGAACTTGATCTTCTCCTTGCCACTTCCATGCAGGATGATGTCGAGCTTCTCGGCAGGGAGCTTGCCCAGTGGGACGTGCGGATCGATGTGGAACGTCTCGGCGAGGCCGCGCATCTGAGATTCGAACCAGCGCCCCTTGGAGTTCGCCCACGGCAGGAGGCCACCATCGAGCAGGCCCAGGCGCGGATCGATAATCAAGTCCGGATCGATCTTCTTGCTGTATCCCAGCCCGCTACACTCGGGGCAGGCGCCGTACGGGTTGTTGAACGAGAACATGCGTGGAGAAAGCTCTTCGTAGCTCACGCCGCAATGGATGCAGGCGTAGTGCTCGCTGTACAGGTGCTCCTCCCCATCCTCGGTGAGCACGCTCATGATCCCTCCGCCGTGCTTCAGCGCCGTCTCCACGGAATCGGCGATGCGTGCTCGCTTGCGCGGCTCCACGACCACGCGATCGACGACGATCTCTATCGTGTGCTTGCGCTGCTTGACGAGCTCGATCTCCTCGTATAGGGTGCGCACGACCCCATCGACGCGGACACGGGTGAATCCTTCTTGGCGGATCTCATCGAACGTCTTCTTGTACTCGCCTTTGCGCCCGCGCACGATCGGGGCGAGGATCTGTACGTTCGATCCGCGCGGAAGGGACATGATCACGTCGATGATCTGCTGTGCCGACTGTTGCGTGATCGGCCGACCACACTCAGGGCAGTGGGGATGCCCGATGCGCGCGTAGAGAAGCCGCAGGTAGTCGTAGATCTCGGTGACCGTTCCCACCGTCGAGCGCGGGTTGTGGCTCCTCGTCTTCTGGTCGATGGAGATCGCCGGGGAGAGGCCCTCGATGAAATCGACATCCGGCTTCTCCATCTGCCCGAGGAACTGGCGCGCGTAGGCGGAGAGCGACTCCACATAGCGCCGCTGCCCTTCCGCATAGATTGTGTCAAAGGCGAGCGAGCTCTTCCCCGAGCCCGAGATTCCGGTGATGACGACGAGCTTATCGCGCGGGATCTCCAGATCGATGTTCTTCAGGTTGTGCTCGCGCGCCCCCTTCACCCGTAGCATATTCATAGTCTCTTCCTTAAGCTCCGTATCTCGTCGCGCAGCGCCGCGGCTGCCTCAAACTCCAACCTGTCCGCGGCCTGGCGCATCTCCTTCTCTAGTTGCTCTATCTTCGAGAGTACTTCCTCGGGTGAAATCTTCTCCAGGTCCTTCCGCGTCGGCACGGCAGGTTGCGGCGCGTGTATCGTCTGCGCGATGTCAGCGATGTTTCGTTCGATCGTCTTTGGCGTGATCCCGTGTTCCTTGTTGTACGCAATCTGGATCGCTCGCCGACGATTTGTCTCATCGACGGCGTAGCGGATGGAGTCGGTCATCTTGTCCGCGTACAGGATCACCTTTCCGCGGACGTTTCTCGCCGCGCGTCCGATCGTCTGGATGAGCGACGTCCCGGAGCGGAGGAACCCTTCCTTGTCCGCGTCGAGGATCGCGACGAGGGACACCTCCGGCAGGTCGAGCCCCTCGCGCAGGAGGTTGATCCCCACTAGAACATCGAACTTCCCGAGGCGCAGGTCACGCAGGATCTCTATGCGTTCAAGCGTATTGATCTCGGAGTGCAGGTAGCGCGCCCTGACGCCGAGGTCGACCAGGTACTCCGTGAGATCCTCGGACATCCGCTTGGTGAGCGTTGTGACGAGTACCCGCTCCCCGCGATCGACAACGACTCGCACCTCGCCGATCAGGTGATCTACCTGACCGGTCACTGGGTGGATGGCCAGGTCCGGATCAACGAGGCCGGTGGGGCGGATGATCTGCTCGACCACCCTCCTCGAATGACTCAGCTCGTACGGCCCCGGCGTGGCCGAGGTGAAGATGACTTGATTCAGGCGCTCATCAAACTCGGGAAACATCAGCGGCCGGTTGTCGAGCGCCGAGGGGAGGCGAAACCCGTAGTCAACCAGCGTCATCTTGCGTGACCGATCACCGTGATACATCCCATGCACCTGGGGAACTGTCTGATGCGACTCGTCGATCACCATCAGGAAATCTGATGGAAAGTAGTCGATCAGCACCGATGGCGGCTGGCCGGGGAGACGGCCGTCGAGGTGGCGCGAGTAGTTCTCGATCCCAGAGCAGTATCCCATCTCCTGCATCATCTCCAGGTCGTAACGCGTCCGCTGTCCCAGGCGC
The DNA here is from genome assembly GCA_964602385.1 of uncultured Thermotogae bacterium. Taxonomy (GTDB): domain Bacteria; phylum Bipolaricaulota; class Bipolaricaulia; order UBA7950; family UBA9294; genus M55B144. The sequence continues at coordinate 4,154 of CAZRQM010000089.1, forward strand.
TGTGCCTCCAGCAGCTTCTCCTCCCCCTTGAGCTGCTCCAATCGCTCTTCGAGCTCCTCCTCGATTGCCTCCGTCGCCTGCTGCATCCGCTCGCGCGGTGTGATGAAGTGCGATGCCGGATAGATCGTGATCTCGTCCTCCTCGCGCAGCGGATGACCGGTGATCGGGTCGAGAATGGCTATCCGTTCTATCTCATCTCCGAAGAACTCAATGCGTACGATATCCTCTTGGTAGGCGGGGATGATCTCCAGCGTGTCCCCGCGAGCGCGGAACGTCCCCCGCTCGAAGCCGATTTCGTTGCGCGTGTACTGCAGGCCAACTAACTTACGCATCACGTCGTCGCGATCGTGCGAGCTTCCACACGCCACGTCGATCGACATGTCACGATAGTTCGCTGGCGAGCCAAGACCATAGATGCAGGACACCGATGCCACGATGATCACGTCCCGCCGCTCGAACAGCGCCGCGGTAGCCGCATGCCGCATGCGATCGATCTCATCATTTATCGACGAGTCCTTCTCGATGTACGTGTCGGTCTGAGGAAGATACGCCTCCGGCTGGTAGTAGTCGTAATACGAGACGAAATAGTGCACCGCATTCTCCGGGAAGAGCTCGCGAAACTCATTGCACAACTGCGCAACGAGGGTCTTGTTGTGGGCCATCACGAGCGTCGGCCGTTGCAAGTTCTGGATCACATTGGCGATGGTGAACGTCTTTCCCGTCCCGGTCGCACCGAGCAGTGTCTGGAATTTCTCCCCCGCGAGAATCCCTTCGGTTAGCGCAGCGATCGCTTGCGGCTGATCCCCCTGCGGCGTCATATGCGGCGAAATGCGAAACCCCGCCTTCTCTCCCACCTTTAGCGTTTGCATCCTAGTGTACATTTTAGCCTCGCCGCAAGGGCAGATCAATGAGAGTCCGGGGTCAGAGGGTCCGGGGTCATATTCTTGGTGTCTTGTGCCATGAAGCTCTTCCGTAGTACGCCACTACTGAGCAGAATAGCCTATCTAAACACCAAGAATAAAGATCTGAACATTCCTTTTGGATTGTCAAGTCACACGGGGGATCACCTCCCGGAGTTCGTAGTCTCTTTCGTTCTTGAGCATTGACCAGAGG
>CAZRQM010000090.1:0-5245 GCA_964602385.1 uncultured Thermotogae bacterium
GCCTCGCAGAGCTTTCCATCGAATCGGCGGCCGACGTGCGCAAGCACCCGGAACTGATCGTCGACCTCTCCCCCACGATCCGGCAGGAAAAGGAAGAGCTTTCCGCCTACCTGTACGATAACTTCTACGATGACTATCGGGTGCGGCGGATGCGCAAGCAGGGGATCAGGATCATCGAGGAGCTCTACCACGTGTTCATGGACGACTGGCGGCTCCTCCCCACTGCAATCACTGCCGCGCAGCGTGATGAGCTGATCGACGCTGATGTTGAGCATCAGGCGGAGCTGCTGCGCCCAATTGTGCGCGATTACATCGCCGGGATGACTGATCGGTTCGCGTTCAAGACGTATGCAAAGGTGATCGGGAGCATTCCGCCCCCCGACTAGCTGCGGAAGAGAACGGCTTCGCGCTTAAACGCCCGCACCGAGGCGGCGATTAGGATCCCGCCGCAGAAAAGGTTCGCTGCCAGCGTGTAGAAGAGGTGTGAAAACTGGAGATCGCCCACTATGATCTCCTGTAGAGCGTAGAGCGCATTGGCAATCGGTATGAGGAAGCGCGTGCCGACGAATGCCGTGCCGCCGCTCATCGACACGAGACCGATAAGGACGATCACCATGTAGATCGGCATTAAGTACGTGCTCGCCTCTTTCTGGCTGCGCGCGTAGCTTCCCACGATCACAACTAGTGCTGAAAGGATGATCGCCAGTGGGACGAGGACTACGAGCATCCACCCGAATGACGCTAGGCTCAGCGAGAATGTCGCCTGCACACCTTGGGCGGTACTCGTCGCAGCTAGGCTCCCTCCGAAGAAGTGAACGCCGACCAATAGGCCGACGGCAGACAGGATGGATGAGACGAGGGAGACGGTGAGAATGGTAAGGAATTTTCCTAATACGATCTCGGTGCGCGATAGCTGACTGACGAGGAGCGTGGCGATCGTCCCGCGCTCCTTCTCCCCCGCGGTGATCTCCGCTCCCAGCCCCATCGCGCCGGTGAGGATCGCCAGCACCATGAAGTAGGGGAGGAGCCTGCTCAGGATCATTCTTCCCATCGATGCGCTGGTGGCGACGTTCTGCACTGTGAGCTTGAGTGGGGGGGAGATGGAATCGTAGTCCATGCCAAGTGCGTCGAGCTTCTCCCGCAGCACGTCACTCAAGTACACCTGCAAGAAATCGCGTACTCGCGCGGCGGCGACCACGCCAATCTGGTCGGTCTGGTCGTAGTAGAGGGTGATGTCGAGACCGAGCCCCGGCCCTCCGGCATCCTTGTTGGCAGCCATCATCACCTGCCCGGTCTTGTCTTGCAGGTCTTGCAGACCGCTCTCCACATTGGAAACGAAGAGCGGGTAGAAAGAACCTGTCTGGCGCACGCGGTCGCGGAACATCTGATCGTCAGATTGATCGACGACGATCACCGTGGGGACCATCGTGTCTAGCTTCCCCTGCTCGGCGGTGGTGAAGTGCCCCATCACCCCGACGATGAGTGGGTAGAAGAAGAGAGGAAAGAAGACGGTGAGAATCAGCGTGCGTCGGTCGCGCACAGCACCGATTAACTCTTTGGAGAACAGGAGGCGGACGTTCTTCCACATGCTATCTAATCGCTTGTGGAATCAGTTTGAACCGCGGTCGTAGACGGGGTCGCAATCGAGGAATCCGGTGCACTCTCCTGCGTTGCTGACACCGCAGCCGATGGTGCCGGCTGCGGTGTCGTGGTTGATGCTTCAGTCTGCGTCTTTGTTTCTGGCGCCGCTGAAGTAGGAGGATAAGGAGGTGCAAGAGTGCCGTGGACTCCTCGCGTCATCGGCGGGGTGTCATCCTTTAGCACCATGATCGTCTGTACCGGCTCGGTCGTCCCCGATGCATTGCGGCTATAGTAGCTGATCTGGTGCGGTCCATCGGTTCCAGTGACGTGGAACGGCCCGCTGTAGCGGCGCCACGTTCCGCCATCGATCGCGTAGAACGTCTTTGGCACCCCATAGGTTGATGCCGAGACGAGATCCAGGATGACGGGCGTCTTCGACGTCAGCCACTGGCCGGTCTCATTGCTGTAGCTCGGATCGGCGAACGAGATCCTCGTTTGTGGCGCGTTGTTGTCTAGAACGAAGTCGAGTTTTGTGGCCGGCTCCGCGTTCCCTAGGTTATCGACCCCGTAGTAGGAAACGTGGTACTCGCCGTCGGGTCCACTCAGTGTGAACGGTCCCGCGTATTCTTGCCAGCCTTGCTCGTTGATCGAGTAGAGGATCTTTGCCACCCCGCACCCAGGGTCGCTTGCAGTGAGCGTAATCGGCATCTGAGATGTGATAACCATCGATCCTGCCTGCGATACCGGGTTCCCTGCGATTCCCGCTGCCATCGGAGTGACGCGCATCCAATCGACAGGCGGGGTCATCAATGGGCGGGGGTCGTAGAGGGCGTTGTAGGCCTGATCGCCGACGCCATCACTATCTGCATCTGCTCCGGCGTAGTCGCTCCAGTAGTTTCCGCTTGTGCCGGTCCAGGCATTGAGATGTCGTTGGTCGAGGCCGTTTGTACCATTGTCGATGAAGCTGTTCCCATAGACCTTGTTGTCGCGAGATCCGAGCATCATCGCCACACCGTAGTGATTATTGGCGATTACACTCCCCTCGATCACGTTTCCGCTCGCGTTTAAGAGGCGCACGCCGGCCTCTCCGAGGCTGAGCTGGCACTTCTCGATGCGGCCGTTTGTCACCGAGTTCAGGTAGATCGCCGCATCGCGTGCCTTCTCGACCACGCAACCACGTATCACGAAATTCGCCGTAGTGTGATCGACGTATATTCCGTAGTCGGTTGGCGATGTGTCGATGTACCAACCCTCGATGATGTATGGATCATCCGCGCTTCCGCTTCCCGAGACAACGCCGTTCTGAAGCGTAAATGCGTCGTTCCCAAAGATGTAGATCGGTTCATGGGCCCTCCACCACAGGAGCCCGCCGTTAGATTCCCCCCCCACCAGGACGACCGAAACGACAGCGAATACAATCGTTGCCATGATTAATGCGACCTTCCTGCCCATCACTATCTCCTCCTTAACAATCTGTCTCATCTGACAATCACAGGATACCACATCCCAGGAAGAAAATGAAGTCCCAGGCAAGAGAGCCCTCACTGAAACGGGCATATCGTGGGGCGTTGCAAGAACTAACTGGTTCCTACCGCGGAGAAGAAAACTTCTTCCATGTCCGCGGCGGCATAGGTCGCCTTAAGCTCGGCGAGGGTTCCCAGGGCGCGTAGCTTTCCCTTGTACAGGATCCCTATCCGATCGCACAGCTTCTCGGCGATGCTCATGATGTGCGTGGAGATGAGGATCGTTCGCCCCTGTTCGCGGAATAGCTTGATCGATTCCACCACTGCTCGTGCCGCCATCACGTCCAGACCGAACGTCGGTTCATCGAGGATGAGGACCGGTGGATCGTGGATGATGCTGCGTGCGAGCGACAGCTTCTGTTTTTCTCCCGTGGAGAATGTTCCCACCCGGCGATCGGCAAGTGGAGTCAGCTCCAGCATGGAGAAGATCTCTTGAGTTCGGCGCGCAATCTGATCATCGCTCAAGCGATTGATCCGCCCGAAGAAGCGGATCGTTTCGCGTGCGGTGAAGCGATCGTAGAGACCAGTCTCCGTGGCGAGAAAGCCGATCTGCTCGCGCACCTTGCCTGCCTCGGTCTTCGTGTCGTAGCCAGCAAGCACGGCTGTCCCCGCCGTTGGTGTCAGAATCGTGGCGAGGATGCGTAGCGTCGTTGTCTTTCCCGCGCCGTTTGGCCCAAGGAGGCCGAAGATTTCGCCCGCGTGACAGGAAAATGACAAGCCATCGACAGCCCGCACCTCCCCTCCCCTGCGGGTGCGGAAGACCTTCACCAGGTCATGCACCTCGACCATAACGTCGGCTACCGCTGCGGGGCTTGCTTCAGTCATAGATACTCCGCTCCCACCATCTCCTGCAAGACATCCGGGACACGCACGCGTCCGTCGGCGGTCTGGTTATTCTCCAAGATGGCGGCCATCAATCGCGGTGTAGCCACACCCGATCCATTCAGCGTGTGCAGGTATTCAGGCTTTTCTCCCTCCCCTGGGCGATAGCGCATGTTCCCGCGCCTTGCCTGGAAGTCCTCGCAATTGCTGCACGAGGAGACCTCGTAGTAGCGTCCCTGCCCGGGGAGGTAGACCTCGATATCGATCGTCTTCGTCGCCTGCTGTGCCAGATCTTGCGTGGGCAGGAGCGCAACGCGGTAGTGCATATTAAGCGCCTGCAGCACGCCCTCAGCGTCACTTATCAGTGTCTCCAGCTCATCGTATGATGACTCCGGCGTGGTAAACTTGAACAGCTCAACCTTGTTGAACTGATGCACCCTGATCAGCCCGCGTTCTTCCTCGCCGTACGTTCCCGCCTCGCGCCGGAAGCACGGGGTGTACGCGACGTACTTCTTCGGGAGATCCGCAGGTGAGAGGATCTCGTCCCGATGGAGGTTGGCGAGCAGCGTCTCCGCGGTCGGTGTCAGGTAGAGGTTGTCCTTCTCGCAGTAGTAGTCCTCGTTTGCGAACTTGGGGAGTTGCGATGACACGTAGAAGCTTTCGGGATTAGCCAAGAAGGGAGGGAAGATAGGCGTGTACCCGCGGCGGGAGTGGTAGAAGAACATGTACTGGATGAGCGCCATTTCGAGCATCGCTCCCATCCCGACATACATCGGAAACCGCGCCCCGGCGATCATCGCCCCACGGGTGAAGTCGAGTAGTCCCTTCTCCTCCGCAATCGCCAGATGGTGCTTGACAGAGAAGTCCTGCTTCGGCGCCTCGCCATGGCTTCGCAGGATGACCTTCTCCTCCTTTTTCCCCACCGGGACCGATGTGTGCGGCACGTTGGGGAGAAGAGAAAGGAGGTAGTCGATCCTCTTGGCGACCTCGATGAGTTCCTTATCGAGGGTGCCGATCTGCGCCGATACGGTGGACATCGCGGCAATTTGCTCCGTCGCGTCTTTCCCCTCTCGCTTCAGGCGCCCGACTTCCTGCGAACCGCTATTACGCTCGGCCTTCAGTTCCTCGACCTTTCCGATTAGATCCAGCCTGTGTGCATCGAGCTCGATTATCTCTCCGATACTGAGGGACTCGTCCCTGGTCTTGAGCCTTCGTTCGATCTCCTTGCCGTCTTCCCGCAGTTTATGAATATCGAGCATCCGTTTTCGCCTCCACAAAGGAGGATTCTAGTGGAAGAAGTGACCTGACACAATATGAAG
>CAZRQM010000091.1:0-5171 GCA_964602385.1 uncultured Thermotogae bacterium
GCAGGGAGAACACCGGCCGGGGCCGTTTCGCCATAGGAAGGAATGCTAGCCGCAAATACCAGCACGATTATGACCAAGATCAATGATCTTAGGCCTGCTTTCGTCATGCCTTTCACCTCCGCAGGATTAGTCTCTACTGGGCCGCATCAGCGCGCAGTTTGCTGCGCAGCTTGCTGCGCATCTCGACCAACTTCTCGCGGAACAGTTCAGCCTGTGCAGCGTCCACATCGTGCAAGCACGTCCGCCGCTTACCAACACTCACGGTCACTTCATTGCCCTCGATCGAGAGATCTACGCTGTCGATCGGCTGCTCACGATCGATCCCGGCCGCGTTGAGTGACTTGTCGATCATCCCACGCGAGGAGAATAGCGCGATTCCCCGCTGAAGAAGGGAGGGGGAAATGGGACTGTCCCCTCTTATTTCCTTTGCCATCTCGGCGACCACGGTTCCATTCTCGGTCAATACCAGTGTGAATCTGTCGTTGCGGTCAGTGAGACGAGCCACCTCGGCCATCCACGCTATCTCATAGAGACTCGTGGTGCCGAGTCCCTTCAGCTCCAGTTCTCCTAGTGGGATGCAGCGATATCCACCAGACGGTAGGACATCATGCGTGAATGCCTCCGTTGCGAGTATCTGCCCGCCCTTGGCCAGGCTCGACACGCGCTGAGAAAGGTTCACGGAGTTTCCGATAAGGTCAGCCTCCGTCATGATCGGTGTTCCACTTGCCAGGCCAATACCAACATCGATCGACTCCGCGGGAAGCTCCTTATTCCGTTTCCTGATCGCTTTCTGTATTCCCACAGCAGCGTGCACCGCGGACGACAGCTCGGCGAACGCGGCCATGATGCCATCGCCCATCGTCTTGACGACAATACCGTCTTGCTCCTCGATCTCCTCCCTCAGGAGCACCTCGTGCGTGCGAGAAAGCTCATAGGCGGCACGATCACCCTTGCGCGCGGTGTACGAGGTGAAACCGCGGATATCGCTGAACATCACCGCTATTTGCTCACCCGAATCAACGCGAGCACGTACCTGCTGCCGATTCTTGAGCGTGGTACTCCATGACACTTTCTTTACACCCCGGCTTTAAAAAGGTTGTTCCGTATTATATCATACAAGGAAGCGTTGAGGCATTAGTCGGGTGGGGAATCGACCCACCAAAGGAGGAACAGATCCATGGATAAGGACAAGATTGTTGGTCTTCTCGCGAAGGCGCCGCTGTTTTCCCGCGTGACGAAGAAGGGCCTTGCCTCGATTGCCGAGAAGGTGGTCAACAAGGAGTTCGCTGCGAATACGAAGATCGTGAGCACGGGTACCACTGGCACGGGATTCTATCTGATCTTGTCAGGTGGAGCCGAGGTTGTGCGCGAGGGCAGTGTTCTGGCGAAACTCGGTGTTGGTGACTTCTTCGGTGAGATGGCGCTCATCGACGGAGCGCCCAGATCGGCGGATGTCATCGCCACGGAGGACACAGTCTGCTTGGTAATCTCCATGTGGGCGCTCAAGGGAATCATCGCGGTAACTCCGGACATCGCAGTGAAGATGCTCGAGGAGCTCGTGCAGCGGCTGCGAAAGACCGAACACGCACTGAGCTAGATCAAGTATCAGCCCCGTTCGTAACAGGATCGGCAGCGGGCTTCGTAGAACTCTGTTCCGCCGACCTTGATCACGGCGTCGCTCGCAGGCGCGGGTTTCCCATCGATCAGCCGCTGGCTGCGGGTTGCCTCGCCGCCGCACTTCACGCAGACCGCGTGCAGTTTGTCTACGTCATCAGCCAAGGCCATCAACGCCGGCATCGGCCCGAATGGCTCTCCGGCGAAGGTGAGATCGAGCCCGGCAACGATCACCCTCTTCCCGCGGGCAACAAGGTCCTCGCAGAGGGCGGGTAGCTTGCCCGAGAAGAAGTTCCCCTCGTCAAAGGCGATTACTGTAGCGGCATCGATCGCATCTCTCCCGACGATCCGCTCCAGCGCTGAAAACGATTCCTCTCCCGGAGGAAGAAGGTGAGCGGAGAACTCGCGACCGTAGTGAGTGACGACCGCCCGTTCGCTGTACCGGTTATCAATCGTCGGCTTGAACAGGACGATCACCTTGCGGGCGATCCGCACCCGCTCCAGGCGGCGGATCAGCTCCTCGGTCTTTCCTGAGAACATGCAGCCGGTGATCACTTCCAGTTTTCCTGATCCTGTCATCTATCGCTCCTTCACTTCTCTGGTAGATACTCCTCAGTGCAGACTCCGAAGAGCGGAAATCTCGACTTTATAAGGCCGTTCTCACAAAGATAGTCTTGCAGGTCCTCCCACTCCGCTTGCGGGCCGATGCGCGCCCCGTCGCTATACAAGGGCAGAGTGATCTCATATGCACGGCGATTAAGGTCGTCATCGAGATCGGGATAGGCGTCGATAAACGATTGAAAGGCTTCCTGCGGGTGCTCTACGGTGAATGCGATTCCTCGCGCCAGGGCCGCGAGGAATGCGCGCATCCTGGGGGCATCTTTGCTCACACGCTCAGCGTTCGCCGCAATCACGATCTCCTCTGTTTGCGGGACGCCATACTCTTCTTCGGGGAAGAAGGCCGGTTCGTGCCCCTCAATCGTCACTTGCGGGACCTCGAAGTTGCGAAACGCGCCGATGGCATCCACCTGCCCGGAGAGGAGCGAGAGGGCCGTATTGAATCCGACGTTGATCAGCTCGTACTCGCCTGGCTCGACTCCGACTGAGGCGAGCATCGTGCGCCACAGGATCGGCTCAAGCGGGGCGAGGGAGTAGCCGATGCGCCGGCCGCGCAGATCGGAGAGGCTCGCGATCCCGCTCTCCTTGAGTCCCAACAGTCCACCCAACGGTGAGCCGATGAGCGACCCTATGGCTATCACGGGAAGCTCCGCGTCGCGGGCGATGATCAGGTTAATCTGCGGGGTGAGGGCGACGTCGACCGCTCCCGCGGCAACCAGCTTTATCGGATCGCTGGGGCTTCCGGGAACGACTATCTCAACCTCTATCCCTTCATCGGCGAAGAAGCCCTGTTCTACGGCTACGATCAGTGGCACATGGTTCGGGTTTGGAAAGAAGTCAAGCATCACTTGCAGGCGAGGCTGCGCGGTGACGCTAACGCATACACCCACAAGAAGAAGAAGTGCGACAATCAGTTTCTTGGTTCCTTGTCTTTTCGAGCGGATACTGACCTCCAATCCCGGTTCGCACGGGACTGATGCCAAGGGGAAGGCACCACGAAGAGCACGAAGAATGGAGCTCCATGGGTTGTCAAATGCGGTAGTTGGCTGTGCAATGTCACCAAGCTTGAGAGCGGGATCAAGCGCTTCATCCTCTGACCGCTCGGGGGGTGTAGTAAACAGGACTGGATACTGCACCCCCCAAGTGCTCTTCTTGCCCTTCGTGGTGAAACAGTCTTGTACCCCTGTGAGAGTCTCGGCGTTTGAACCTTTCTCCTTAGTTACCCATTCAAGATGACAAAGAGCCGCGATAATTGATCTTCTCATGTTGTTCTCCTTCGATCCTTCTGGTTGCGTGGTGTCCTCCAGTGCAGCAATCTGCGCTCAATTATGCGGACGATGCCGAAGAGGAGCAACCCGAGCAGCGAGAGCATGAGTATGGCGGCAAAGACAAGATCGATTCGCAGCAGCGCGTTCGATTGGATCATCAGGTACCCCAGTCCACTCTTTGCCCCGACCCATTCCCCAATCGTCGCCCCAACGACGCTCAGCGTTACTCCCACCTTGAGACCGGAGAGAAGCGACGGCAGGCTCGCGGGGAGTCGGACGCGTGTGAAGATCTGTAGTCTGGTTGCATTAAGTGAGCGCAGGACGTCGATCGTCTCCTCGTTCACCGAACGCAGTCCGTCCACCGTATTGACCACGATCGGAAAGAATACGATCAGCCCGGCGACAGTCACCTTCGGCCATAGTCCGTAACCAAACCAGATGACAAGTAGCGGGGCGATGGCGAAGACTGGGATCATCTGCGACGCGATGATGAGCGGGTAGAGGGCGCGCTCCAGTGTGTGTGAGTAGAAGATGAGAATGGCAAGTACGAATCCGCCTAACACCCCCAACAGCATGCCCAGGGCGACCTCGATCAGGGTTGCGCCGGCGTGGCCGAGGAGGAGTGGAAAGCGTGTGCAGAAGACAGTGATGATTCGGCTCGGGGGTGGAAGGATGTAGGCAGGAACGTGGAACAAGCGCACACCCGCTTCCCACAGGGAAAAGACGATCGACAGTGTTACCAGTGTCGCCGCGTAGCGTCTTATCGCTCTAGCCATTGAGTTCCTCCGCGTAGATGAGCTGTAACAGTTCCTCTTTCTGCTGCACCAGTGAAGCATCGCTGCGCTTGCGAGGGCGGGTGATGTCTATTGTGAAATCATTGCGCACGCACGCCGGCCGCGCCGAGAGGAGAATAATGTGATCTGCGAGCAGGAGCGCCTCTTCCACGTCGTGCGTGACAAGAAGGATTGTCTTCCCCATCTCTTGCCAGACGGAGTGCAGCCAGTCCTGAAGGTGCGCGCGGGTGAGGGCATCGAGCGCGCCGAACGGCTCATCGAGAAGAAGAATATCGCGTTGGGAGAGGAATGTGCGCATAAGCGCCAGGCGCTGCTTCATTCCACCTGAGAGTTCCACTGGATACAGGTCTTCAAACCCGCTCAGGCCAAAACGGGCAAACAGATCCCGTGTCTCGTGTCTCGCCTCCTCGTGGGGCCGACGATCGATCTGGGAGGGCAACAATGCGTTGGCAAGCGCGGTGCGCCACGGGAGGAGGGTGTCGCTCTGTGGCATGTATGCCACCTGCCCTCGCAGGCTCCCTGTTTCACTATGGACGGCAACCTCACCGGAATCGACTTGGAGTATCCCCGCGAGAATCTTGATCAGCGTCGTCTTTCCGCAGCCGGACGGGCCAACAACGCTTGCGAAGCCGCGGCGATCGATGGAGAAAGAGACTCCGTCTAGAACCGGGAGATCCCCACCCGGAACAGAGAATTTCTTTCTGACTTGGCGAACGCTCAAGAACGCGGTCATCTGTCTTGGTATCCCTCCTTCTTGCGGTTATTCCGCATGCATTGTACACGAGATGCTATTGCCGCTCGCCTTACCAACCGATATAATCCTCGTGTCGGTTCAAGGAGGGAATTTGGCTTCAAGACAGATAGCTCTTGACAAGAA
>CAZRQM010000092.1:0-5152 GCA_964602385.1 uncultured Thermotogae bacterium
GCTCTCTCCTAAGACGGTAGGGAGAAAACGCCCAATCCTCCACTTTCCTTGACAGGGAAATTGCCGTTTCGTAACATTCATTGTTGCATTGGGTGGTTAGCTCAGCTGGTAGAGCAACGGACTCTTAATCCGTCGGTCGCAGGTTCGAATCCTGTACCACCCACAGGCCCTCTATTTGTCCACACGGGTCGTTAGCTCAGGGGTTAGAGCACCTGACTTTTAATCAGGGAGTCGCTGGTTCGAATCCAGTACGACCCATTGTCAATTGCAACGGGGAACCACGCAGTCTATAATTCGCACACAATATGTCCCCATCATCTAGCGGCCCAGGATACCGGGTTTTCATCCCGGCGGCAGGGGTTCAAATCCCCTTGGGGACGCAGCGTAAAGCTAGGTTTGCGACACAGTGATTTAGCAACTATAATGGGCGAGTAGCTCAGTTGGGAGAGCATCCGGCTTACATCCGGAAGGTCACAGGTTCGAGTCCTGTCCCGCCCAATTGCCGCAATAAACGGAGCCGTGGTCTAGTCTGGTCCATGACGCTGGATTGTCACTCCAGAGATCGCCGGTTCAAATCCGGTCGGCTCCGCCAGTTGTGTGCCGAGATAGCTCAGTCGGTAGAGCACAGCCCTGAAAAGGCTGGTGTCCCCAGTTCGAATCTGGGTCTCGGCACCATTTTTTTGCCTCTGCTAAAGCAGTACGAGCTTTCAGCCGTCAGCCGTCAGCTATCGGCGGTCAGCACTGAGCAACAACAGCGACCTCGGCGGTTCTGTCCCATAACTCATTATCCATAACCCCATTGCCCACTCACACCCCTTCGTGGTGAGAGTTCCCCGGATCGTCTTGACCGCGCACCTCCCGATCCGCTATCCTAACACCGGAATGACAAAGGAACAGCAATGACTGATAAACCCACTGTAATCTGGGAAAAGACCCTTCTAACCCTCAAGAAAGAGATTCCGGCCGCAAGCTTCGCTACTTGGTTCTCCAAGGTGAAGCCTCTGAGCCTTGATGCCGGCGAGCTCGTCATCGAGGTGCCCGATCTGTTCATCAAGGGAGGGATAGAGCGGCGCTACCGGGAATTGGTAGAGAACGCTGCCTTCAATGCCTGTGGGTACAAGATCCGCTTGTTGATCAAGGTCTCGCCGGATCCAGCGACTGATTCCCTCGATCCACCAGCCCTCGCCTCGCAGGAAGCGTTGCCGATGCAGCCGCATGACACCCTCCCGTTGAATCGCGACTACACGTTCGACATGTTCGTCCGCGGGAATAACAACCACCTTGCCTACGCTGCATCGATGGCGGTCGCTGAAGCGCCGGGAAAGGCATACAACCCCTTGTTTATCTATGGAAGCGTTGGCCTGGGAAAGACACATCTGTTACAGGCGATCGGAAACTTCATGGTTGCCTCCGGGCTTCCGAAGACCGTTGTGTACACGACATCCGAGCGGTTCGCCATCGAGCTCATCATGGCCATCCGCAACAATACGACGCCCGCCTTCCGCGAGAAGTACCGGCGCATCGATCTCTTGTTGATTGACGATGTTCAGTTCCTGGAGGGAAAGGAAGCTACGCAGGAGGAGCTGTTTCACACGTTCAACGAGCTTTACGGAAGCGAGAAGCAGATCGTTCTGTCCAGTGACCGCCCGCCCGAGCAGCTCTCCGGTCTGCAAGACCGGCTCGTATCGCGTTTCCGTTGGGGCCTGGTGGCCGATATCCAACCTCCCGACCTAGAGACACGCATCGCCATACTGCGAGAGAAGGCGAGCAATCGTGGCATCCAAGTCGATGATAATATCCTGGAGCTGATTGCCCGTCGCATTTCGTCAAACGTGCGCGCCCTAGAGGGAGCGTTGATAAAGGCGATCGCCCACGCAGAACTGGAGGGAACGAAGTTGACACCGCATAGCATCGAGGGAATGCTCCCCGAAGAGGGAAAGCGGGAGAAGCTGACGATCTTGCACATCAAGGACGAGGTAGCCACCCTCTACCACCTGAAGCGGCACGATCTGGAGGGAGCCAGCCGCAAGAAGGAGATATCACAGGCAAGGCACATGGCGATCTACCTTGCACGCGATATGACAGACAACTCATTCCCCTCAATCGGAAAGGAATTCGGCAATCGTGACCACACCACGATCATGCACTCGTACATGAAGGTAAAGACGCTTCTGAAGGAGACTCCACTCCTGCAGGCAGAGGTAAACGAGATAAAAGAGGGATTACGTGCCCGTTTCCAAGAAAACGCGTAGTCCAAAGCCCGTATTTATCGATACTTCGACGAAACAATCGCGCTTTCCTGCCTGTGGAAAACTCTGTTGATAAGTGGTTGAAAAGGGGTGTAAAACGATGCTTGCCTGTGGAAAAGACCGGTGCAATTCGGGGTCGCGGGTTCTCCACTCCGCTTGTACACGGTTATCCACCGTTATGAACACCTTATCCACAGGGTTTTCCACAGCAGCAAACGGTATCTACAGCGGAACTTTCTCGCTTTTCCACAGATCGAACGTGCGATTACTCTTACTACTATCTTTTTTACTAATCATGAGATGATGAACTGGGTACGAGAGATCCTTAGCCATTACAACCTCGCTGACGAGTTCTCAGACCAAGAGCTTCTGCTCTGTTGGGATGAGATCGTTGGGCCACAACTGGCTCGCATGACACGCGCTACCAGGTTCTCTAATGGGACACTCATCGTCGAGGTAGCCTCATCAGCGGTTTCACAGGAACTCGATCTCTTAAAGCAGCGCTACATTGATCTGCTAAACGAACGCATGAAAAGAGACGTCTTGCAGAGGGTCCGCTTTGTTCCCGGCCACTTTCCCGCTCCTCGCAGCATACGTGTGTCCGATGCAGAGGACGTTGCGGACGACCAGCTTGCACTCTCTGGCATCGACGATGCACAGCTACGTGATTCGTTTGGCGCGCTCTACCGCACACAGCGCAGGCGGGAACGAGCGATGCTGCGGGCGGGGGCACGCCGTTGTCCTCGCTGCGGTGTCGTCTTCTTCGGCAATGATGGGATTTGCCCGGGGTGCCAGTTCGACGAGATTGATGGCAAGTAGCAAGCGCGCTACAATTAGGCACTATGCAAGCAGTCAAACACACAACGATAATTGCCATTCGCTCGGAGTCTGAACGACGAGCCGTAATCGCTAGCGATGGACAGGCGACCCTGGACACGATGGTCATCAAGAGCAAGACAAAGAAAGTCTATCGCCTACAGGATGACAAGGTCCTCGTCGGTTTCGCCGGCGCGACAGCCGATTGCCTGGCCATGCTCGAGCGCTTTGAAGGAAAGCTGAAGAAACATGACGGCCGGCTGCGCCGAGCAGCCGTTGAACTGACCAAGGAATGGAGGACCGATCGCATCCTGCGCCACTTGGAGGCGGTCATCGTCACGGCGAGCGAACAGGGAATACTGATGATCTCCGGAGCCGGCGACGTCCTCGAACCGGACGAAGAGGTGATTGGCATCGGGTCAGGAGGGGCATATGCGCTGGCCGCGGCGCGGGCTTACCTCTCTGTCTCCGGGATCCCGGTCGCCGAGATCGCACGCAAATCGCTTGAGATAGCGGGTTCGATCGACATCTACACGAATCAAGAGATTACTGTGGAAGAGGTTTCGTGGTGAGGAGCGGGAAATGACTGATCTGGTTGAAGTGAAAGGAATATCACCGGTTGGATTAACGCCGCGACAGATCGTCACGGAGCTCGACAAGTACGTTGTTGGTCAGGCCGAGGCGAAACGGTGCGTGGCGATTGCCCTGCGCAACAGGATGCGCCGCCAGATGGTGCGGGACGAGATCCGTGAGGAGATCAAGCCGAAGAACATCCTCATGATCGGGCCTACTGGCGTTGGGAAGACAGAGATCTCTCGTCGTTTGGCTCGCCTCACCACATGCCCGTTCTCCAAGGTCGAGGCCACCAAATTCACCGAGGTCGGATACGTAGGTCGCGATGTGGAGTCGATGGTGCGTGATCTCGTAGACATGGCGATCGACATGGTGCGCGAAGATGAGGTCCTGCGTGTGGAAGACCGAGCTGAGGACGTCGTTACGGGCCAGATCGTCGATGCCCTCCTGCCAATGACGACAGAGAGCGATCCCGAGCGAGTGGAGAGTGCGAAGAAGACTCGTGCCAAGCTGCGGGAGAAGCTACTTGCCCGCGACCTCGAAGAGCGAATGATCGAGATCACGATTGAGGAACAGATCAATCCGCAGCTTGACGTCTTCTCACAGGACGGGATGGATCAGATGGGAATCAATCTGGGAGATATGTTCTCCGGGATCATCCCTCCCAATCGGAAGAAGCAAAAGATGCGGATTCGCGATGCTCGCCCGATCCTGTTCGATCAGGCGCTGGACAATCTGATCAACATGGAGGATGTGCGCGACCGCGGGCTGCAGCTTGCTGAAGAGACTGGGATCATCTTCCTCGATGAGATCGACAAGATCGCCGCTGGTGGGCGGCAAGAGATGGGCGGTCCCGGCGTATCGCGGCAGGGTGTACAGCGCGACCTCCTTCCCCTTCTCGAAGGGACAACCGTGCGCACCCGCTACGGAACGGTTTCCACGGAGAACATCCTGTTTATCGCCGCTGGGGCGTTCAACATGTCCAAGCCCTCAGACCTGATCCCAGAGCTGCAAGGGCGGTTGCCGATCCGTGTTGAGCTCGATGGCCTGACTGCGGAGGACTTTCAGCGCATCCTGCGCGAGCCGAAGGACGCTCTCGTGAAGCAGTATAAAGCCCTCCTTGGTGTGGAGAAAGTCGACCTGCGCTTCGAGGAAGACGCGATCGATGAGATCGCTCGGATGGCCTACGAACTGAATCAGAGTACAGAGAACATCGGTGCCCGCCGTTTGGCGACAGTAATGGAGAAGCTGATGGAAGACATCTCCTTCTCCGCCGATGAGCACCAACACGAGACGATCACCATCGACCGCGACTACGTCAACAAGTGCCTGGCGGGAATCATCGACGATCCCGACCTCTCTCGTTACATCCTGTAGAAACCGTGCTTCTCTCTGATTACCCATTACCCATTACCCATTACCCATTACCGATCACTGCCCGTTCGTTGCCGAAGGGCGGCGTTGGCGTGTATGATGTCGCATTCATGGAAGGAGGGAAGAGCATGATCCACATC
>CAZRQM010000093.1:0-5097 GCA_964602385.1 uncultured Thermotogae bacterium
ATTGAGGCGCTCGGCGTGCCGCACGTGGAGGTGGATGTGATCCTGGCAAATGGCGTTTCCGTAGATTTCTCCTGCCGCTTGCAGGATGGAGATCGTATCGCCGTCTACCCGGTGTTTGAGAGTCTGGACATAACTCCGCTCACCAAGCTGCGTCCCGAGCCGATGCGTAAAACTGCGTTCATCGCCGATGTGCATTTGCGCAAGCTGGCCCGCTACCTACGTCTCCTTGGCTTTGACACGCTGCACGAGAATGACTACGCGGATGAAGAGATTGTTCAGATCGCGGCAAGGGCGGGACGGATCATCCTTACCCGTGATCGGATGCTCCTCAAGAACGGTGCCGTAACACGCGGCTATTGGGTACGCTCGACCAATCCGATAGAGCAGGCACGGGAGGTTGTCCGCCGCTTTGATCTGCGTGGTCAAGTGAAGCTGTTCGCTCGCTGTCCCGCGTGCAACGGCGTGATCGTCCCTGTAGGAAAGGAAGAGGTGTATGAGCGCATACCGCCGAAAACCGCTCTGTGGCTCGATGAATACTTCATCTGCACGAGGTGCGGCAAGCTCTACTGGCGTGGGACCCACTATCGCAAGATCGTGGAGAAGATTGATGGCATCCTCGCAGGCGTAGACTGACCAAGAATGTGCATAAAATATGATTCCTTGTCATCTTGAGTGGGTAACCGACTGTTGAGCTTGCCGTAGGCGACTGCCGGTCGCGAAGCAAAACCGGGAGCCAAAGAAAACTCACCACGAAGGGCACGAAGGACACGAACGATCAAGTCAGATGATCCGTCGAATCGGGTAGTCTAGTGGGTTTACGTAGCGTGGCAGCCCTGTTCGCTTCTCAAAACAGGCAGACTGCCACGCTGAGGTTCGACACAAGTCGCAAATCTCGTCACGAAGCGGCTTTCACTCTTTCCGCTTTTCCCCTTCCCTTGGCATCCTGTCTGTCAGAACACGATGGCAGACAGGCCTTTGCGTGAGGTAAGAGGTTTTCATCCTTCGTGGTGAAGCAGTCGGCTCTGTAAGAGCCTTGACCAGGAATTGGCTTCATCCTATACTGCCTGTGGGTGAATAGCCAATGGAAAAACATGATCTGAATAATGCTTCATCGCTAACGAACGTCCGTCTATCCGCAGAGCTTCCTCCCAAGCCGCAGTTTGATCCGTCGATGCGCCGCGCGCCTGACCGAGGATACAGCCTGTCGCGGGCGGAGACGATAACCGCTGTGAAGAACGCTCTGCGCTACGTCCCGCCCGAGCTGCAAGCAACGCTCGCTCCCGAGTTTCTTAACGAGCTGAAGACACGTGGCCGGATCTATGGGTATCGCTATCGCCCCCAGGGGCGAATCTATGCCAAGCCCGTGGATGAGTACGAAGGCAATACTCTCGCTGGGCGGGCGCTACAGGTGATGATCGAAAACAATCTCGATTTCGCCATCGCCCTCTACCCGTACGAGCTTGTCACCTACGGTGAGGGGGGACAGGTCTTTCAGAATTGGATGCAGTATCGGCTGGTGAAGAAGTATCTGGAGGTGATGACCGATCATCAGACCCTGGTCATTCAGTCGGGGCATCCGTTGGGGCTGTTCCCGTCCGAACCGGATCAACCGCGCGTGATCAACACCAATACGCTGATGGTCGGGATGTTCGATGATGACGAGAACTTCCGCAAGGCGGCGGCGATGGGTGTTGCCAACTACGGTCAGATGACCGCGGGGGGATGGATGTACATCGGTCCGCAGGGGATCGTGCATGGAACGACGATCACCCTCCTCAACGCGGGACGGTTGTTCCTCGACGTCTCTCCATCAGATGACCTGCACGGCAAGACCTTCGTTACCTCCGGCCTCGGTGGGATGAGCGGAGCGCAGGCCAAAGCGGTGGAGATCGCTGGCGGAGTGGGGATCATTGCCGAGGTCGACCGATCGCGGATAGTGCAACGCAAGGAACAAGGATGGCTCTCCAAGTGGTCGGATGATCTCTCTCAGGTGATCGCATGGATGAACGAGAGCGTCGAGCGTGGCGAGGCGGTGTCGATTGGCTACCACGGGAACATCGTCGATCTGTGGGAGTACATCGTGGAGAACGACATCCCGATCGACCTCGCCTCGGACCAGACCTCGTGCCACGCGGTGTACGATGGGGGCTACACCCCGCAAGGGACGTCGTTTGAGGAAGGGCGCGAGCTGTTAAACACCAATCGTGATGAACTCAAACGTCGGGTCGACGCATCGCTTCGCCATCAATTTGATTTGATCAGAGCGACGACGCAGCGGGGGATGCACTTCTGGGATTACGGAAACTCGTTCATGAAGGCCGTGTTTGACGCCGGCGCCACGGACATTGCCACCAATGGGCACGACACGAGCGAGGGGTTCATCTTCCCTTCGTACGTGGAGGACATCATGGGCCCGCTCAACTTCGACTACGGCTATGGTCCGTTCCGCTGGGTTTGCCTGTCCGGGCAGCACGATGATCTACTGGCGACCGATCGCGCGGCGATGGAATGCATCGATCCCACCAGGAGATCGCAGGACAGGGACAACTACGAATGGATCAAGAACGCCGATCGCCACCAGTTGGTCGTCGGTTCGCAGGCGCGCATCCTGTACGCCGATGCTGGCCTGCGGGTGAAGATCGCTCATGGATTCAACAAGCTGGTGCGCGACGACGTGATCGGTCCGGTGATGATCGGTCGCGACCATCACGATACCGGATCGGCCGACTCGCCGTTCCGGGAGACGGCGGATATTTCCGATGGATCGAGAATCATGGCCGACATGAGTGCACACAACTTTGCTGGCAACGCTGCGCGGGGGATGAGCCTTGTCGTGATGAGCAACGGCGGCGGAGTTGGTATCGGAAAGTCGATCCATGCCGGATTCGGCCTCGTCCTCGATGGAAGCGAGCGCGTTGATGCGATCATCGAAAATGCCCTCACTTGGGATGTGATGGGCGGAGTCGCTCGCCGTGCCTGGGCGCGCAACCAAAACGCGATCTCCACTGCAATGGAGTGGAACAGGGAACATGAACATGTTGGCCAGATAACGATTCCACACATGCCGGAGGATGGCCTGGTGGAGGATTTGGTCGATCGAGACCCAAACTGATCGATCGTGCTAGGAAGCGGCGCTCAGGACGCACTCTGAAACAGCGACGAACTCACGGTGAAGCGTCTGCGAGTCGCGCGCGAATCGCCGCCGCGAGGTCGTCTAGCTGGTCGCGAGCGGGGAGTTTGCCGTAGCTCGGCCCCGGCCGCAGGCCGAATCCATCGTTTGAGAAGCGGGGGAAGATGTGCAGGTGAACGTGGAACACCTCCTGGCCGGCGGCTTCACCATCGGCGAGGAACAGATTCACCCCCTCACAGCGCACTCCTGAACGCCGCAGTGCGCGCGTGATCCTCTGAGCGATAGCGAACAAATGCCCTCCGATCGTTTCATCAAGATCGTCGATCGATGCGACGTGCTTGTTCGGAACGATGAGCACGTGTCCGGGATTGAGCGGTTGGGTATCCATGAACGAGCAACAGACCTCATCACTAAAGACGATGCTCGCCGGTACGCGCCCACCTACGATGTCGCAGAAGATGCAGTTGCTCACGGTTCCTCCTTGGACAGCTCGTAATAACGGAAGCAATCTACCGTGTGATCATTCACCATCCCCACCGCCTGCATGAACGCATAGCAGATCGTCGGGCCGACGAACTTGAAACCACGTTTCTTCAAGGCCTTGCTCATGGCGACGGACTCCGGCGACTCGGACGGTATCTCCCCAATTGATCTCCACGTATTACGAATCGGTCGCCCACCGACAAAGCCCCAGATGTAGCGATCGAAGCTCCCAAATTCCTGTTTGACCGTGAGGACGGCGTGGGCATTGGTGATCGCCCCCTCCACCTTGCGCCGATTGCGGACAATCCCTGGATCTTGGAGGAGTGACTCGACCTTCGCATCGTCGTAAGCGGCAACCACCAGCGGATCGAATCGATCGAACACCTCACGGTAGTGATCGCGCTTGTTGAGGATTGTCGACCAACTCAGCCCCGCTTGCGCACCTTCCAGGATGAGAAACTCGAACAGGATCTGGTCATCATGAACGGGCACGCCCCACTCCTCGTCATGGTAGCGCACGTAGCGAGGATCACTTCCTACCCACGCACAGCGGTTGATCGTCACAGGCTACTCCTTTTGCTCCATCGGGGATATGTTCCATGTTAGCGCACAGTACAGACGCGCGCGAGGCGGGCCAACGATTGTTCTGGCGATGCTCAAGTCCTCGCCAGCCCGTCAGTTTATGGTAACATGTAGGCGAAGGAGGCAAGCGTATGCCTGACCTGGTCACCCGCGAAATGGAAGGAGAGGACGAACAGTACGTGGGAACGTGCAGCCATGTGAACGAATCTGGAAAGAGCGATGCCTGCGCGGTGAGACGGCTCCAGGCCGCCCCAGGCGGATCTCTCCACAAGACACGCACGGTCTGCGGACACATTGTCCACACTCATCGAGGATACTCGCTTCATGATACTGAACGGAGGAATCATCGATATGAGACATCATTTCAGATTGTGGGGCACACTTGCTGGGCTGTCACTGCTGTTGCTTTCCCTTGGCGGATGTTTGGCTGGAATGCCCCTTGCTGGTGTGGGTCACGATAGCGGGGTGCTTCCCGCATATGGGCTAGTTACGCCGAGGGAAGCGGCTGCCGTCATTCTTGCTCTTGAGGATAACTCCAATTTCGTTCTCCTCGATATCCGCACACCGGCCGAGGTTGAGTCAGGGCATATATCCGGGGCGCAGAACCTGGATTTCTACAGCCCAACGTTCGAGCAAGATTTGAAGAAGCTTGATCGTGACAAGATCTATCTCATCTACTGTCGAAGCGGGAATCGCACCGGTCAGGCACGTGCATTGATGCAAGAGCTTGGTTTTTCCAAGGTCTACGATCTTGATGGCGGCATCAACGCGTGGAACAACCTCTCCTACCCTATCTGCCTCGGACCGCTGGACGCTGAACACGACTGCAGCGGCCAGTACGCGGCGCTGTAATCAACCTAATCTGGGCTTTTCGTTGCTTGGAGTAAGGGACAAAGCCATTT
>CAZRQM010000094.1:0-5058 GCA_964602385.1 uncultured Thermotogae bacterium
GGCGCAATCTTCATTGTGGGCCGAATCGAGGGGATCCCCCGACCGGCGATCGCCGCAACGATTCCCACCGTATCCGGACGCGAGATCGTTGTCATCGATGTGGGAGCAAACGTCGACTGTGCACCGGACCATCTTCTTCACTTTGCGCTGATGGGGGCGACGTATGCGCGCGATGTGCTCGGGATTGCGCAGCCGACGATCGGCCTGCTGAACATCGGCACAGAACGAGCAAAGGGGAACAAGCTCGCCCACCATGTGTACGACCTTCTTGCCGATGCTCCACTGCCATTTATAGGAAACGTTGAAGGGCACCATCTTCTCACGGAGCGGCCGGTCGATGTTGTCGTCTGTGACGGCTTCACTGGAAACGTGTTCTTGAAAACCCTCGAAGGGGGAATCTCAGCAGTGTCAAACATAATAACGAATGGTGTGACTAAGAACTTACGAGGAACATTAGGGGGACTAATGCTACGACCAGTCTTCTCTTTGGTTCGCAAAAAGCTATCCTATAACCAATCGGGCGGTGCGCCGCTCCTCGGCGTAAACGGGTCCATCGTCATCGCCCACGGTCGCTCGGATGCGGTGGCGATCGAATCGGCAATCGATGTTGCATATCGTGCGGCCAAGTGTCATCTGAACGAGACGATGGCCAAGGGGATCTCCGGGTGGGGTGGAAATGGGCGCTAAGATCATCGGCAGCGGCAGTTACTTGCCTCGGAAGTGTGTCAGCAACCATGACCTGGAGCAGATCATGGATACGTCGGATGAATGGATAGTTCGCCGCACGGGTATCAGTACGCGCCACCTCCTGGAGCCGGGCGAGGACCCGGCAAAGATGGGCATCGCCGCCGCAAGACTCGCATGTGAAGAGGCGGAGGCACGTCCAGAGACGGTCGACCTTCTCGTCGTCGCGACGAACTTCCCGGACATGATCTGCCCCGGTTCATCCCCGTTTATCGCTTCCGGACTTGGACTCGATCAAACACCGTTCTTCGACCTGAAGGCTGGATGCTCGGGGTTCGTCTATGGGATGGCAATCACCGATGGCCTGATCCGCGCTGGGTTGTACAAGCGTATCCTCCTTGTTGGAAGCGAAGCCCTGTCGCGAGTAACAGACTGGAACGATCGCAAGACGTGCGTCCTCTTCGGAGACGGGGCCGGGGCCGTCCTCCTGGAAGAGGGAGAAGCCGATGAGGGCGTCCTAGGAAGCGCGATCTTCGGGGATAACGACAAGGCACTTCTCCTCCACATGCCGGCGGGAGGGACGCGTACCCCGGCCAACAGCTCCACTGTGCAAGACGGGGGGCACTTCCTGAAGATGGAGGGAGCAGGCGTCTACCGCAGCGCAGTTCCGATGATGGAGAGAGCCACCCGCGCTGCCCTCGCCGCCGCATCACTCGATCTCGATGATGTCGACTGGATCATCCCGCATCAGGCAAACATCAGGATCATCGACTCCCTGGCTGTACGCCTGCATGTGAGCAATGACAGAATAATCACCAATCTCGATCGTGTGGCGAACACATCCACCGCATCGATCCCCATCGCGCTTGATGAGGCGCGCAAAGACGGGAGGATCACGAGCGGCGATGTTGTCGTGATGACCGCCTTCGGTGCCGGGGTGACGTACGGAGCAGTGGTGGTCCGCATCTGATCATGAAGAGTAAGACTGCGTTTCTCTTTCCCGGGCAAGGGACCGTCCCCGATCATCTTCCTCCTGGTGGTGAGCGCAGCGAAAGGCTGCTTGACCTCGCCGCACAGTCAGGAATTCCGATCAAGCAGTGGCTGCAGGTGGGACAGTTCGACCGCCTTTCGCAGACAGAGTTCGCTCAGCCAGCAATTTTCATCGATAGCACGAGCAAGGACGAGGCCCTGCGCTCGCGCGGAATCATCCCCTCGGCTGTCGCCGGACACAGCCTGGGAGAGTACGCTGCCCTTGTCTCCGCCGGAGTGATCACGGCGGAGTCGGCGCTGCAGGTGGTGATAGCCCGTGGCCGGCTGATGGGACGGGTGAGCGGCGGCGGGATGGCGGCGATCCTGAAGCTGCCTCGAGAAGAAGTGCAAGCGATCTGCGTGCGCATCGGTGAGGGAGTGAACGTGGCCAATATCAACGGCCCGACGCAGATTGTCATATCCGGAGCTGTGAGGGAGTTAGAGCGCGCGATGGCCGCGTGTGAAGAACTGGGCGGGCGCGCGATCAGGCTGGACGTCTCTGGGCCCTTCCACTCGCCGCTGCTCGTCCCGGCCCAGGCCTATCTGGCGGCGCTCATCGAGGAACAAGTATTCCATCCCCCGACAACTGCGTTCGTCTCCAGCGTGAGTGGACTAACGGAGGAAGACCCCGCTATTATCAAATCTCTGCTATTGACACAGATCACGGCGTGTGTACAGTGGGTAGATACGATCGAGTCGCTTGTAGGTATGAACATAGAGCGCGCGATCGAGGTTGGGCCGGGAAAGGTATTGACCAACCTAGGGAGGCGGATCACGGATAAGATCGATTTCATCACGTTCGAGGAGGCGATCGATGGGACGGTTTGACGGGCGCGTGGCGATCGTTACCGGAGGGACGCGCGGGATCGGGAGAGAGATTGTCGATCTTCTGCACGGCGAGGGCTGTGCCGTTGCCGTCTTCGCGCGCAATCGTGTCGCGGGGGATGCGCTGCAACAGCAGATGGAGCGTTGCCGATTCTACGTGGTCGACGTTTCTAGCGGTGAGCAGGTACGCGCCGCGGTTCAGGAGGTACACGAGGAGTTTGGACGCATCGACTTCCTCGTCAACAACGCGGGCATCACACGCGATCAACTGATTATGCGCATGGATGGCGACGACTGGCGACAGGTTATTGGCGTCAACCTGGAGGGTGCCTACAATTGCATCCGTGCCTGCCTGCGCCACATGGTTCATGCCAAGAGCGGGGCGATCGTCAGTATCGGCTCCGTCGTAGGTGATACGGGGAATGTCGGCCAGGCGAACTACGCTGCGAGCAAGGCTGGATTGATCGGCTTATCCCGTAGCGTGGCCAAGGAAGTGGGGTCGCGGGGAATTAGGGTGAACGTCGTCTCCCCCGGGTTCATCAAGACGGAAATGACTGATGCCTTGGGCGATAGCGTGCGCAGAGAGTACTTGTCGCGCATCCCGTTACGGCGAGAAGGGACAACAACTGAGGTGGCGCAGGTTGTCGCCTTCTTGCTTTCTCCCCAGGCTTCATATATAACTGGGCAGGTTGTTGGCGTGAACGGGGGGATCTTTCCCTAGTCAAGCACAGAATAGAAGGAGGTTTGTATACGATGGATGAGATAGCGAGCAAGGTGCGTGCGATCATCGCTGATCAGTTGATGGTCGACCCGGATGAGGTAACCGACGAGGCGTCTTTTGTCGACGATCTTGGAGCGGATTCCCTTGATACCGTCGAACTTATAATGGAGTTCGAGGACGAATTTGCGGTAGAGATATCAGACGAGGACGCGGAGAAGATCTCCACTGTCGGTGAGGCGATCGCCTACATGAGCAAGCTCATGGAAGGCAAGAAGGAATAGGAACCGTACGCGCCAAAGGGACAACGGAGACACGCTTGTCCCTCTTTTCTTCCCATTTGGAACTACCTACGATCATGTGACCCGCTATTGGCCCAGTGGGAAAGAAAAGAGCGCGTTCGAGTTCCGCCCATATGAGAAAAGTGACGGGAAAAAGGGGATGATTCATGCCCAACATGCGGTCTCGTTCGATCCGCGGTTTCCTGCGGGAATTAGCCTCTGCTAACGCGACCCCGGGGGGAGGGAGTGTAGCCGCACTTTCCGGGGCGCTTTCAGCCGATCTGGGGTGCATGGTCTGCCGTCTCACGATGAACAAGGTGCCAAGTGATGACCTGGCGGACCTCCTTCAATACTTCACATCGCTGGAGAAGAACTTCCTCGATTTGGCAGACGCGGATGAATTGGCCTTCTCTGCCGTGATGGATGCTTATCACCTCGATCGTGCGGTAGAATGCCGCCCGGAGATGATCGCTACAACACTCCTCATGGCGATCGCCGTGCCACACCGCGTGGCAGAGAAAGGGATTGATCTGCTGGAGCACCTCTGCACGCTTGCTCCTCTCGGATCGAAGCGGAGCGTGAGCGACGCTGGTGTGGCCGCACACCTTGCAGAGGCGGCGGTAAGATCGGCCATCCTCAACGTTCGAATAAACCTCGCGTACGTGCACGACGATGCTGAGGTAAAGAAGATCGAGATGGAAGCAGAAGAGATCGAGAAGAGGTGTTCCGACCTCTCATCACGCGTTATATCCTCTGTTGCAGCCCGCATCGCGCGATGACGCGCATCGGCGTAATATCAGATGTTCACGCAAACCTCCCCGCGCTGGAAGCAGTCTTGGACACGCTTTCCAGACGTGGGGTCGAGCGTATCGTCTGCTGCGGTGATCTCGTTGATTACGCCCCGTGGCCAATCGAAGTGATCTCCCGTTTACGGGAGAAGGATGTCCTCTGCGTGCAGGGGAATCACGACGCTGCCGCGGCCGGGGTCTTTCCAATCGATGGCTTTGCTGAAGAAGCGCGGGTGACGGTGGATTGGACGCGTGCGATCATCTCCACTGGCGAAAAGAGGTTTCTTGCCGGGCTGGAGATGGTTCACACGGAAGAAGACTTCGTCGTTGTGCATGGAAGCCTGCGTGGCCCGCTGTGGGAGTACGTGCGCGATCCGTTCGTCGCCGGGGAGAGCTTCCCACTCCTGGAGAAGCCCCTTGGCCTCTTCGGACACTCGCATATCCAGGGCGGGTTCATGCTAGTATCCGGCCAGGTAACGCCGATCGATCCGCACGCGAGGCTCGATATCTCTCCTGGGGCCAAGTATCTGATCAATCCGGGGAGCGTGGGGCAGCCGCGCGACGGCGATCCCCGTGCCGCGTACGCGGTGATCGATCTCGACCATGGCCGTGGTAGCGTGACTTTCGAACGGATCTCCTACGACATCGGGGCAGTGATGCGGGCGATCGATCGCGCCGGGCTGCCGCACTGGTTGGCGCAACGGCTGGAGGTTGGAAGGTAGGATGGAAGAAG
>CAZRQM010000095.1:0-4899 GCA_964602385.1 uncultured Thermotogae bacterium
TCCCTGCGCCTCTGCGGGAGAAAGCTCTTGCTGTTGCTTTTTCTCATCACTCATCACGCATTACCCATCACTGTTCCCGCAGCGCCGCCAGGATCTTCTCCGGCGTAAACGGCGTTCTTGTCAGCCGCACGCCGATCGCATCGTAGATGGCGTTTGCGAGCGTGGGGATCGGCGCGTTTATCCCGATCTCGGCGATCGACTTTGCCCCCAACGGCCCGATTGGCTCGTAGGAGTCGACGAGGACCACATCGAGTGGTGGCATGTCGAGCATCCCCAGGATCTTGTAGTCGAACAGGTTCGGGTTGCGCACCCTGCCGGTGGGACTGAATTGCATCTCCTCGGTGAGCGCGTAGCCGATTCCGTTGGCGACCGCCCCTTCTACCTGCCCTTCCGCCATCTTCGGATTGATCACCGTGCCGCAGTCAGCCGCGACAACGTAGTTCAGGATCTTCAGCTCGCCCGTCTCCGTGTCCACCGCGATCTCGGCAAAGCTAGCCATGAACGGTGGCGGCGACTGGTGCATCAGCCCGGAGGCGGTGGCGCCGATCTGGAACTGATCCTTGATGTACATCGCCTGTTCGCAGACCTTGGCCAGCGTTACGCTCTTTCCGTCCGGCGTGCGGACCTGCTCGCCTGCGACGGTGAGCTGCGATGGATCGACGCTTAGCATCTCAGATGCGAGCATCTCTGACGCCACATCGATGATCTGCTCGCGCACCTTCTCCGCCGCGCGCTTGACAGCCGTGCCGGAGACGTAGGTGGTGGAGGAGGCGTAGGCTCCTACATCGAACGGGGTCAGGTCGGTATCCGAGGAGTAGACAATGACCTTCTCAAGCGGCACGCCGAGGACCTCGGCCGCGATCTGGCCGAGGATCGTGTCCGATCCGGTGCCCAGGTCGGTCGCCCCGATGAGGAGGTTGAACGATCCATCCTCGTTCATCTTGATCGTCGCCGCGCCCATGTCAATCTCCGGGATCCCGGAGCCCTGCATGTGCACCGACATCCCAACACCGTGCACCCAGGATCCCTCGCGGATCTTCTTCCCGCGCTTCTCGGCCCAGCCGATCCGCTCCGTTCCGATGTCGATGCATTTTTCCAGCTCGCAGCTATCGATGATCTGTTCCACCCCTTCCCGTCCCTCACCGAGCTTGACGAAGATGGGAGAAGTCTCACCGGCGCGGATGTGATTGATCCGGCGCAGCTTCACCGGATCCATGTTGAGCTTCTCCGCCAGCTCATCCATCGCCACCTCGAGCGGGAAGTAACCTTGCGTCGCTCCATAGCCGCGATACGCGCCGGGCACGGGGAGGTTCGTGTACACCGCCTTCCCGTAGAAGTGTACATTCGGGGCCTTGTTGTACAGCGGCAGCGTCTTAGATCCGGTATTGGAGAGGACGGTGAGTCCGTGGCTCCCGTAGGCGCCGGTGTTAGAGATCCCCTCCATCTCGAGAGCGTTCAGGATACCGTCCTTCGTTGCTCCCAGTTTCACGCGCACCCGCATCGGGTGGCGCGTGCGTGAGGAAACGAACTCCTCTTCGCGCGTCATCTCGATCAGCGCCGGACGGCGCGTGCGCAGGGTAACGAGGCCAGCGACGCCTTCCAGGAGGATCTCCTGCTTCGTGCCGAAACCCCCACCGACGCGTGGCTTGATAACACGGATCTGGTGCACGGGAATCCCCAACGCGTAGGCGACGATCCGTCGCACGTGGAAGGGAACCTGCGTGCTCGTGCGCAGGACGAGGCGATCATCCGGAGCAAGGTAGCTGAGGACAACGTGCGGCTCGATCGGCGTGTGCTGTGCGTACTGCGTCTCGCACGTCGTCTCCACGATCACATCCGCTTCCACGAAGCCGCGCTCAACGTCCCCGGCCAGGATGTCGATGTTAGCGACGATGTTGCGCTTGGCATCGTAGATCCCCGTGGAATCATCCTCATCGTGAACGACCGGCGCATTCTCCGCTTGCGATTCGTCGATCGACAGGACGGCCGGGAGCTTCTCATATGTCACCACGATCGCCTTCACCGCCGCTTCAGCGATCTCGCGCGTATCCGCGGCCACGGCAGCGACGCGGTCGCCGACGAAGCGCACCTTGGTGTCGAACATGCGCGTGTCGTACGGAGAGGGTTCGGGAAACCCCTGCCCGGCCGTGGTGTAACGCGTGCTCGGGGTATTCTTGTGCGTCAGCACCAGGGCGACGCCGGGCATCGCTTCCGCCGCGCTCGTATCGATGGAGACAATCTTCGCGTGTGCGTGTGGGCTGCTCAGGATCTTCACATGCAGCGTCCCGGGAAGATCGATGTCCGCAGTGAACAGTGGCTTCCCGGTGACCAACCCGCGGCCGTCGACCTTCAGCTCGCTTTTGCCAACGGTGACGAAATGTTTTTTTCTTTCGTCCATCACTTCGCCTCCCCCGCAATCTTCTTGGCCGCGGTCTTGACCGCCTTCACCTGCTTAACATAACCGGTGCAGCGACAGAGGTTCCCGGAGAGGGCTTCCTTGATCTCTTGCGCGCTCGGATCGGGATTGTGGCTCAACAGGGCGTATGTTGCCATCTCCATTCCCGGGGTGCAGTAGCCACACTGCACCGCCCCCTCTTCGAGGAAGGCCTCTTGAATCGGATGCAGCTTGCCATTTTTCTCCAGACCCTCCGCGGTGAGAACCGTGCTCCCATCTGCCTTTACCGCGAAGACTATGCACGAGGTGACCGCGCGCCCGTTCAACACCACCGTGCACGCGCCGCAGTCGCCGGATTCGCACCCTTTCTTCACGCTCTTGTACCCCTCACGCCGCAGCAGTTCGAGCAGAGTCTCTCCGGGACTCACCGCAAACTGCCGCTTCTCTCCGTTGATGGTCAGAGTGATGTTGATCATCGTTCCCCCTCCAGCTTCTGTGCGATCTCGCGCAGGCAGCGCTTAACACCGGCGTAGACGAGCTGCTTACGGTACTCGCCGCTTGCCCGCCTGTCATCCGCGGTCTGCGCTGTGTCCTGTGCGATGCGCGCCACGTTCTCGATCGTCTCATCGCGCAACACCTCTCCGCGCAACGCCTCTTCCACCTGCGGAAGGCGCGTAGCGAGACTAGGTGTTCCACCGGCAGCGATGCGAACCTCCGTGCACCGACCGCCATCAACGTGCGCGTAGCAGGCACAGTTCAGCAGGGCGATGTCGTAGCCCGTGCGGCTGAACTTGTGAAACGCCGCGTAGTCACCCGCGCGTGATGCAGGGATCATCACACTCGTTAGAATGGAATCCACAAGCCCTTCGCGCGATGCGTACAGATCAGAAAGATCGAGCGTACGTGATTCACCGTCAAAGAGCGTCACCTTTGCATCGAGCACAAGGAAGAGCGGGATCACGTCCGACCACGAGTGGGCGCTTGCAAGCGTCCCACCGATCGTCGCCAGATTGCGCAGCAGTGGCGAGCCGACCTTGCGCATCATCTCTGGGATTACACCACCGCAGATCCCCGCGAGGGATTCATTCTCCAATACCTCGTTAAGTGTCGCTGTTGCGCCGATCACGATGCCTTCAGGTCCCTCCTCGATCGAGGAGAGCTTGAGGGCACAAAGATCGATGAGTGTTGTCACATCGCTTGGAAGAGTGCGAGCGACATCGGCGCCGCCAGCGACATAGCGGGCCGACTTCCCGTCCTTACGCAACAGGGCGAGCGCCTCATCCGGCGTGGATGGCCGGACGTAGTTTGTAACTTGACTCCGAGACACGATTCCCTCCTTACTTTGCACTTGCCGCATTGACCGTAAAGGACTGATCTAGGCTGTTACCTCCGATACTGTACACCGAACGAAGAAGGTAAATCAACCGTCCCCGCCAAAGTGCCGTTGTGGACGGGAATACCGCTCGTGGTGTTTGATGTTGCAGTTGATAGCTACCGTATGCCATAATAGGCATGGGACGCTGGACAGCATGAAGCAGGGGTGATCGTATTGAACAAGATTGAGAGCTTTGGTTCCGGTTGTGCCATGGGGTGTCCCGCGTGCGGAACCCCGAATGACAACATCACGCAAGCGCTCGCCGAATTGGGGTTGAACGTACGCGTCGTTGCCTCCACTGACATCGGTGAAGCGCAGGAGCGTGGGGTCAAACGCCTACCGGCGCTGGTGATAGATGGCGAGGTGATGGCGGAGGGAAGCGCATTGACGGTGGAGGAGATCAAGTCGATACTTCGAAAAACAATTAGCACCCAGGAACTATCCACAGGAGGAGAAAAATGAAGAAGATCGTCGTAAGTCTTGTGTTGTTGGTCGTGTTGAGTGGAGTTGGCGCGTTCGCCGCGCCGCAGATAACGGTCGATGAGGCCGTCTATCAGTTTGGCGCTGTGCTCGAAGGGGCCATGGTTACGCACACCTTCGTCCTCACCAACGCCGGGGATGAGACGTTGGTGATTACCAATGTCAGTACAACCTGTGGATGCACCACGGCCGACCTGGTGAAGAAGACCCTCACCTCAGGCGAGTCGGTGAATCTTGATGTCAGATTCGATAGCGTCGGCTACGGCGGGCAAACGATCACCAAGTTAATCACCGTCAATTCGAACGATCCTGTGCAGCCGCAATTTGTCCTACGAATTCAGGGGACCGTGAACAAGAAGCAGCAGTACAACATCGCCTCTGGAGACCTGATCTACCTATTCTTCTTGCTCATTGATCTGCGCGCTCCTGAGGCGTACGCCGCATCGCACATGCTCGGGGCGATAAGCATTCCCTACGACGAACTGAACGACTGGACTGATCGCCTGCCGACCGGTGTGTTGATCATCCTCTACGACCAAGACGGCAAACTGAGCGACGAAGCCGCGCAGATGCTCAACAAGAACGGGTTTCCCGAAGCAAAGAGCCTCCTCGGTGGACTGAACGAGTGGACCCGCACGTACAAGGACAA
>CAZRQM010000096.1:0-3040 GCA_964602385.1 uncultured Thermotogae bacterium
CTCTTTCAGTAGTTGCCCACATTATAGCACAACAGCTAGCGTTAATAAAGCCTTGTCCAAATTCAGGTTCCATCGAAACACGCCAAGGAGGCACGCAAGCTTCTCGAGCACCTGCACAAGTAGTCTGTTCGTGTGTAGTCATGTGCTTGGTGGGTACTGTGTGATGCATGCTCCCGCAAAGAGGCCAAGGAGCATGTTAAGCGGGCGGGAAAAAGGGAGTAGCGACAAATAGCCAGGATGCAATACGCAGATTATCCGTAGCGTCAGTTTCTGTGTCCGATGGCTTGTAACGGTGTTTGCCAGGTTTTCTCTTGCTGCCGAGCGGTACGGAAACGTCGCAGACAAGCTGCGACGCTACAAGAGGCACATGTGTTTCGCAAGGAGCCTTGGCGCTGAGAACTGACTGCTGAAAGCTAAGATATGATACTCCCTTCGCGCTCTTTGTCGCTTTGCGAGAGAACGCTTCTGCTCTTTCTCATCACTCATTGCCCATCACCGCTTCGTGTCTACAGACCTAGCGAGCGCAGGTAGGTGCGAGCATCGGTGAATGCAGCGAGGAGGTCGCCCTGCCTCTGTAGCTCAAGGACCGCCGGGCCGCGATATTCGATCGCCTTCAGCGTGTCAGCTAGATCTTGCCAGTCAATCGATCCCTCTCTTAGTGGAAGGTGCTCGTCGTCATCGCTGAAGTTGTCGTGCAGGTGGAGATGTACGAGTTGGCCGCGGTAGCGTTCGATGTAGTTGCGTATCGGCTCCCTGCCGGCATCCTGCGAGATGCAGGCGTGCCCGACGTCGATGCAGATCCCAAGGTTCGTCTTCTTCGGGTCGTCTCCGATCTTATCGAGCGCAAGGTCAAGGGCCCACATCGTGTCGCGCGTGTTCTCCAGCACTAGCTGCACTCCCTGTTCGCGCGCCTGAGCGGCAAGTCGCTTGATCCCCGGGAAATCGGGATGGGGGGAAGGACCTTCAAGGCCAAGGCTACTGGGATGGAGGATAAGAGCGTGGGCACCGATCAGTGCGCATAACTCCACCTCATCGTGCAACCCATGTGGGTCCCACTTCCAGTTCTCCGGGCGCGTGTGTACGGAGACGTGCGATGCACTATCACACGCCTCCTTGATCTCGTGAGCAAGTTCAGGACTGATCCAAGGCTCATCCCATCCCCTATTCGTCCACACCTCCACCCCGAACTCAAGAGCGGCGAGCTCTTCGATCGCCTCGGCGATCGTCGGCCACGTCTCGGGCTCGCGATTGAAGAAGAATCCCCATGTGCTCCCGGCCAGCGCGATGTCGGTGCCTGTCATTCTCAGTGTCAGATCACCTCTGTCTTCTCAGTGAACTTGATTCCCAGCGATTCCAGCTCGGCAAGGACAGGCTCGTAGATCTCCGACATCACCGGAACCTGAACGCCGGTGAGCTTAATCTTCCCCTCCAGGATGAGGCGAGTGGCGATCGCCGCAGGGAGGCCAACGGTGCGCGACATCGAGCTGTCGCCATGCGGGATGCCGTAGTCAATCATCGTCGACGTCGTCTTCTCCGTGCGATCGGCGTACTTGGCGATGAACTCGTGCTGCATGATGAGCATGTCCCGCTCACCGGGGGCGTACTGCATCTCCTCGAGCATCCGTCCGGCGAGGACATCGAGCGGCGACCTCGCTCCAGCAGGAACGGGATCATTGCCGAACAGGCCAAGCCACTCCAGGTTTGAGATGACGTGCGATCCCTGGTCGATGTGCAGGTATGCGGCCACGTCGGCCTTCAGCTTGCCATCGTTAGAGTTGATCATCTTGGCCGTGAACTGGGAGAGGGTGAGGCCAGCGAGGTCTCCCCGCTCCGTCTCGTCGAGCAGGCCGAGCTCGGCAATCTTCTTCAGCATCTCGCACCATCCGGGGTAGCGTAGCGTTCCACGGAACATGTTCTTCACGCCGTGCACTCCGTACGTGTCGATATAGGGAAGGCTGTCGCGGTTTGGGTAGCCTTCGAAGGTGCCGAGCCCCTCGATCTCTACCGGCCAGTGGTTGGCGAACAGCTCCTCTCCCGGGATGTCGACGACTTTGCCGTCCTTCAGGTAGCGAGCCGGGTTCTTGCCGGCGAGGACCACCCCACGCGGGCTCCAGGAGAATTTGTAGCCGAATGGGTTGTCGTTTGCATCCGGTGCAGGCAGTCCGCCGCAATACGATGAGAAGCTGACGAGCTCGCCGCTGTTGTCGCGGATGTGGTCGATGACCTTCATTGCGGACATGTGATCGGTCCCCGGATCGACACCAATCTCGTTTAGCAGGATCACGCCGGCTTTCTTCGCCTGTTCATCGAGGGCGCGCATCTCGTCCTTAACGTACGATGCGGTGACCATCTGCTTCTTGTGCTTCAC
Source organism: uncultured Thermotogae bacterium (assembly GCA_964602385.1). Taxonomy (GTDB): domain Bacteria; phylum Bipolaricaulota; class Bipolaricaulia; order UBA7950; family UBA9294; genus M55B144. The sequence continues at coordinate 2,369 of CAZRQM010000096.1, forward strand.
GCACAGCTTCGCCACCAGCGGGTGGTAGATGTAGGGGAGGAGGCTGATCGACAGGTCCGCCTGTGAGATCAGATTCTCAAGCGACGCCTTGTCGGTTACATCGATGCGTTTAGCGACCCCGTTTGTGGCGTCACCGACGAGTAGCTGCGCCTTCTCCACCGTCCGGCTGGCAACAGTGACCTCAAACCCACGTTGTCGCAGGAGATAATGCACCAACGGCCCGGAGACGAGGCCCGCGCCGAGGACGAGTACTTTCTTCACTTTGCACTCCTTTGTGGGCGATATGCCCACTCATGTTTCATAGGTATTGCTTGATGTAGCGATAATTGGGTGTCAACTCGCCGTGGTAAGCAATCACCGCTCGCTTGATCTCGGGGGGAAGCTCGAGATCAGCGAAGCTGTCTTCGTAGTTAGCGGAGGCGATCGCCGGTACGTACTTCTTTAACACACCGCTGAAGTAGGTGGACGACTCGCGCGGAAGCTCGGTCGGCAGGATCTCCACCGACATGATCACCGGTCCATTCCCCTTTACCCCATCGATCGCGCGATCCGTTACTGGATCGTAGACAAATACGGGATTGTCCGGCTCGGTCGCCTTCACCGTGCACTCGATCGCTCCCTCGATGTCACAGGTGATATCACCGATCACTTTCAGGCAATGCCTGTTCAGGC
>CAZRQM010000096.1:3140-4892 GCA_964602385.1 uncultured Thermotogae bacterium
TTCAGGCAATGCCTGTTCAGGCGCGGCTGCCCGCTCTTGTACATCTCGCGTGTCTGTTCCTTGGAGAGGAGACGCGGGTATCTGGGTTCCCAGTAGATGCAGTTCATCAGCACGTCGAGGTAGGGCAGGTAGCGGTCGAAGACACCGCGGAATATTTCCGGGTGGGCGTAGTACTCCTGCAGGTCGAAGGAGTGGGTGGTATCGAGCGGCTCTGCCATGTCCTGTTCCTTGAACACGACCTTGAAGATCACCTTGTTCGCTCTCGGATGCGACGTCGCTAGAGTCGGTAGATCACGCGGTGAGATCTCCTCTACTGGGAGAAGGCCGAGGATTTCCTGCGCGCCACGGGAGACGTTCCCGTAACCGGCAAACCCAACAACGAGTGGCCTGATCTCCTCGGGGAGGCCATCCGCGGCGATCCGCTCTCCGAGCTTCTTTAGCTCATCCTTCGCCGTCTCCAAGTTGGGGTAGTCAAAGGCTCGCTTAACTTTCGTGAACGGGTTATCAATCCCTTGCGCTTCCAGCCGCCGACCGAGGGTCCACAGTGTATCGATCATCCCCGCCAGGCCAGCGAAGTTCCCGAAGAAGATCAGCCGGCGACCGTTCTCGTCGGTGATCTTCTCGTAGTCGATCAGCGTGCAAGAGAGGTCGAGAATCTTCTGTAACAGTGGCATGTTGTACGGTTGACCCTTGATCGTGTGCGAGAAGAATATGTATGTCTTCTCCGGTTCGAGAACCGGGATCGGGATCTCTTTGATCCCGAAGATGACGGGACAGGAGGCAAGGTCATCCACTACCTCGATCCCCGCGCGTTCGTAATCAGAAGCGGTGAATACCCTCTTGTTAGAGGATTGTGCGACTATCTCAAGACTGTGCTCCTTGACTAGATCGTGCCCGTCCTGCGGGATCAGCGGAGTGCGTCGCTCCCACGCATACATGTCCTCACGCCGGATTCCAGCTTTGCTGTTCATGCTCGTCATCGCCCCTTGATGCCCTAGCGGTATCATAAACGCTGGCGCTCAAAGAGCAAGCTGTAACCCGCTATCCTCAGGGTTTCTCATACACGACCACGCCGTCGAAGATGGTCATCTCAACTGACATGGCCTCGATCGCTCCAGGATCAGTGAATGGGTTTCCATCCAAGATGACAAGATCTGCGAGTTTTCCGATCTCGATCGTTCCCTTCTTGCCCTCTTCGAATGAGGCGTAAGCCCCACCTATTGTATAGGCCTTGAGCGCCTGTTCCGGCGATATCCGCTGCAGCAAGTAAGGGGCGTTCACCGCCCAATGGATCCCGTACAACGGGTTGAATGGCATACAGTCCGAGCCGAACACCAGCCTGACGTCCTCCGTAACTACAGAGGCGAACGGGTTCATCAGCATCGTGCGCTTTCTACCCAACCGGTGGTCGTACATCCTTCCCGGGAGCCCCCACTGGCCAACGAAGTTTGGTTGCATCGAGGCGATGATCTTCATCTCTTTCATCCTTCTGATCTGCTCGGGAGTGAGCATCTCAGCGTGCTCGATGCGGTGTCGCAGGTCCTTATTCTGCTCCGAACTAGCTTTCTCAAAGCAGTCCAGCACTAAATCTATCGCCCTGTCGCCGATTGAGTGTATTGCAAGCTGGATGCTGTTCTCATGTGCCTTGAGCACGATCTCCTCCAGGTTCTTCCTCTCCCAGATAAGCAGCCCCGCTTCTCCCGGATTATCCAGATACGGTTTGCTGAGGGCTGCCGTTCCCGCGCCAATCGA
>CAZRQM010000097.1:0-1092 GCA_964602385.1 uncultured Thermotogae bacterium
CTTTACAACTTGCGCCCAGGTGTGCTATCATCGCCATGGTTAAGGGAGGGATACCATGCGCAAGGGAAATGTTGCAGTTGTGCTTGTCGTCAGTCTGTTGGTCATGTCGCTTCTCGCTCTGTCTGCTCCAGTGGTAACGATCTACTCGCAGGGGATCGCCTGCGTGCAGGACACGGTAACGTTGAGCCTAAGCAAGGGAATAAGCAATGTCGCGCTTTCAGTTCCCGCGAGTCTAATCCCGGAGTCAGTCCTGATTGAGGCAGCAGGAACGATCATCTCGCAGTCGTTCGATTACACGGGCGCCAATGATCTCACTACTGCCGCCATTGGAAAGAAGGTCGAGGTAATCACGGCAAATGGCATCTATCGCGGGACTCTTCTCACGTACGACACTGATACGGTGACGATCATCGATTCCTCCGGGATAATCCGCACGATCGCGCAGCCGCAACAGGTGAACCTTGGAAATCGGGATGCGTTCTCCCTCGATCCCGTACTGATGCTGAAGATGCAATCCGATAAGGCAGGGGACGTACCCGCTACGGTCTCTTACCTGACACGCGGTCTCTCCTGGCACGGTAGCTACATCTGCGTCCTCGACGAGAGCCAGTCAATGCTCTCACTCCTGGGACAGATCACGCTACGCAATCAGTGTGGGTTTGATTTTCCTGGGGCGATGATCCGCTTCGTCGCCGGAGATGTGAATCAGGTTACAAGCAGCTTCAGCGATATGCGCGCCGCGCCAATGGCGGCGATGGAGACTGGTGCAAGTGCGCAGAGCGCGTTCGAATATCACCTCTACACCCTGCCGGGGACGATCGATCTTGAAAACGGCGACGCGATTGTTGTCCCCTACGCCAAGGCCAGCGCGATCGCAGTGCAAAAGACCTACATCTACGATGGCGCGAGCAGCTCGGGTGTGCAGGTGCAGATTTCGTTCGACAACAGCGCGAAGAACGGCATTGGCATACCTCTCCCAGCGGGTACGGTGCGTCTGTTCGGAGAGGCCGATGGTGCACTCCTGTTCTTGGGAGAGGACACGATCAATCACACGGCAAGCGATGAGACGGTCAACCTACATGTTGGGAGCGC
>CAZRQM010000097.1:1192-4887 GCA_964602385.1 uncultured Thermotogae bacterium
GCTCGATATCTACACGGACTGGGGCTCTCCCTACCGCCCGGCGGCTGACGGAGCCGTTGTAGGATACGACATGCGCTTCCTGTCTCCGGAGTTTGCGCACTACTTTGCGCGCGTGTTGCACGATTCCGGGATCCCGGTGAGCATCAGCGATGCTCCCGTCACGACCCCCGCGGTTTCTTATGCGGTTGTGCGCCAGAACGCGGCGGCGGGGATCATGTTCACGGCCAGCCACAATCCGCCGATCTACAACGGGATCAAGTACAAGGCCGAGTACGGCGGCTCCGCTCCCAGTGAGGTGACCGATGGCGTGGAGGAGCATCTCTCAAACGCGGTCCCTACACCACGCTCCCCGGAGGGGGCGATCGACAAGGTTGATCTGAAGACGCCCTTCTTGGAGAAGGTGCGCACGCTGATCGACCCTGCTCGCCTCACCGCATCGCCGGTGCACGTGGTGATCGACTCCATGTACGGCTCGGCGCAAGGCTACGTTTCACAGCTCCTGCGCGAGTACGGCGTACCCTACACCCAGATCCGCGGGCGGCACGACCCGCTCTTCGGAGGGAAGAAGCCAGAACCGCTGGAGGAGAACCTCGTCCCACTGCGCGCCGTGATCGCCTCCCTGCGCCGCCGGAAGCGCAACCTCATCGGCGTGGTCACCGACGGTGACGGCGATCGCATCTCAGCAATGGACGAGAAGGGCGGCTACATCGATGCCCACCGCACCTTTGCCCTCATATTCCGTTACCTTGTCGAACAGCGAGGCCTGCGCGGATCGGTTATCACCGCGTTCAACCTCACCGATATGGCGAGCGACATGTGCAAGGACTACGGCTTGACGCAGATCGTTGTTCCGATCGGGTTCAAGCACCACTGCAAGCAGATCCTCAAGCGAGGCGACGTCCTGATCGCCGCCGAGGAGAGCGGGAGCATCGCCATCCAGGGGCACATCCCCGAACGTGACGGAGTCCTTCATTCCGTCCTTCTAGCGGAGATCGCGGCAAGCGCCGGCGTACCGGCGAGCGAACTCGTGCAGTCGCTATTCGACAAGTACGGAGAGCGCTTCTATCATCGCCGCGATATTGAGGTGGAGGGGCGCTTGGAGGTTGTCGCCAAGCTGAAGGAGAATCCACCAGATACGTTCGCCGGACGAAGGGTAACGAGCGTAGAGACGCTCGATGGGATCAAGCTGCGCTTCGACGATGGCTGGCTCCTCTTCCGCGCCTCAGGCACGGAGCCGATTCTGCGGTTGTACAGCGAGATGCGCTCGATGAAGGACGTTCATGAATTGTTACAGGAAGCAGAACGATTGGCGAGGGGAGAACTTCGGTTATGGTAGATACACGGATAGAGCGGTATGACTTTAAGGAGATAGAGGAGCGCTGGCGCGACTTCTGGGGCGAACGCGGATTCTTCCGCGCACCGACGGACGCAACCATGAAGAAGTTCTACTACCTAAACATGTTCCCGTACCCATCGGGCTCGCTGCACGTCGGGCACGGGCGGAACTACATCATCGGTGACGTTATCACCCGCTTCTACTTGATGCGCGGGTACAATATCCTAAACCCGATGGGCTGGGACGCGTTCGGCCTGCCCGCGGAGAACGCGGCGATCGAACGGGGTATTCGTCCTCGCACCTGGACGCTTGACAACATCGCCCATGCCAAGGAGCAGTTCCGCGCCTGGGGAATCGAGTACGACTGGGATCGGGAGGTGACGACCTGCCTGCCCGACTACTACAAGTGGACACAGTGGCTCTTCCTCAAGCTGTACGAGAACGGCCTCGCTTACAAGAAGAAGGCGACCGTCAACTACTGCCCCGGCTGCAACACCGTCCTTGCCAACGAGCAGGTCGTTGGTGGTGTCTGCGATCGCTGCGGCACTCCGCCGGTGCAGAAGACGCTTGAGCAGTGGTTCTTCAAGATCACTGACTACTCCGATCGCCTCCTCGATGACCTAAGGACGCTCGACGGCTGGCCGGAGAACGTGAAGAAGATGCAGGAGAACTGGATCGGAAGGAGCGAGGGAGCGGAGGTGACGTTCCACACGGAAGATAGTGATGAGATCATCGTCTTCACCACCCGCCCCGACACCCTGTATGGGGCAACGTTCATGGTCCTCGCTCCGGAACATCCGCTGGTCAGCAGACTGACGACGGTGGAGCAGCGATCGGCCGTGAATACGTATCGTGAGGAAGCGGCGAGACAGACAGCCGTTGAGCGGACATCGACCGATCGAGAGAAGACGGGCGTCTTCACCGGCGGGTACGCGATCAACCCCGTGAACGGGGAGAAGATTCCGGTGTGGGTAGCCGACTACGTGTTGATGACCTACGGGACCGGCGCGATCATGGCTGTCCCCGCTCACGACGAGCGGGACTTCGCCTTCGCCATCAGATTCGGCCTCCCAATCATCCCCGTGATCGACCGGACGGACGGGGTAGCAAAGAGCCTCGTCTTCCCGAATTCCGTGCGCGACGGAATGGCCGATGCCCTGCGTTCCGAGAAGATCGAGTTTCATTCCGGGCCGGTCGGAGGCGCTGGGGAGGGACTGTTCGTCACCCTGAAGGAAGACCGAGAGATCGATAGATATGTCGAGCTGATGCGCGAGTATCTGCTTCCGAACAACTGGAACGAGATCGTGGGGGCGCGGTGGTCATTCGTCTTCGAGGACGGGATAATCGACCTCGACAGCACCGGATCCGATCGGGAGATCATGCGTCGCTGCAAAACGCTCTACACACCGGTGCGGAAGAATCGGACAGCGATGGAGATGCTCAATCATCTTCCCTTCTATCGCGACGTCCTGTTCCACGCCGAGCACGGAAGGATCATCAATTCGGGCGAGTTCAGCGGTACCTCCGGTGAAGAAGCGACGAGCGTAGTAATCAAGTGGCTGGAGGAGACGGGAAAGGGAAAGGGAGCGATCAACTTCCGCCTGCACGACTGGCTCATCTCCCGCCAGCGCTACTGGGGCGCCCCGATCCCCATCATCTACTGCGAGAAGTGCGGCATCGTCCCCGTCCCGGAGAAGGACCTGCCTGTTCTCCTTCCGGATGTAGAATTTATAGGCAAGATGGGCCTAGCGGACATACCAGGCTACGCTGAGACCACGTGTCCCATCTGCGGAGGCCCGGCGAAGCGCGATACGGACACGATGGACACGTTCGTCGACTCCTCGTGGTACTACCTGCGCTACATCTCGGCCAAGAACGACGACGTTCCGTTTGTCGTCGACGATGTGAACAACTGGCTCCCCGTCGACCAGTACGTGGGCGGAGTGGAGCACGCCATCCTACACCTCCTCTACTCGCGCTTCATCACCAAGACGCTACAGGACATGGGCTACGTCAGCTTCTCCGAGCCGTTCAAACGTCTGTTCACGCAAGGCATGGTCTGCCACATCGCCTACCGCTGCCCCGAGCATGGCTGGCTATATCCCCACGAGGTGGTGGATGGGCGCTGCCCGCACTGCGGCAAGGAGGTCGAGGTATCGAACTTCTCGATGAGCAAATCGAAGAAGAACGTCGTTGCCCCCTCGGAGATCATCGATGCGTACGGCGCGGACACGGAACGGCTGTACACGCTATTCATGGGCCCTCCCGACCGCGACATCGAGTGGTCAGAGGAGGGGGTGCGGGGAGCCTTCCGCTTCGTCAACCGCGTGTGGACGCTCGTGGTGACAAACGCCGAGCG
>CAZRQM010000098.1:0-4885 GCA_964602385.1 uncultured Thermotogae bacterium
ATCAGCTTGCCACGCGACAGACCGGATAGATTGATGCCTTTGTCACTAGCCTGAGCAAGTATTTCCTCTTGCGATGAACCAGTTATCGCAATCCCGGATGCTTCTTCCACAGCCTCGATTAGGCTGATCCGAACCCATGGCGCAGAGAAATCGATCTCTTGCCCCTGATAGGGAATAGTCATCATCCCGGTAGCGGCGCGCACGCCAGCCGCGACAAGGCTCTCGGCAAGGGACATCATCCCCTCGTAGTCGCTGTAAGCCTGATAGACCTCAAGGGTGGTAAACTCAGGGTTATGCGTTGTTGAGACGCCTTCGTTGCGGAAGCTCTTGGCTAGCTCGTACACCCGCTCCAGCCCACCGATCACCAGCCGCTTCAGGTAGAGTTCGGGGGCAACACGGAGATAGAGGTCGATATCGAGCGCGTTGTGATGCGTGACAAACGGCCGCGCCGTTGCCCCGCCAGCGAGCGGCTGCATCATCGGTGTTTCCACTTCCAGAAAATCCCTTTCGTCAAGATAGCGACGGATGGCAGCGATCATGCGCGAGCGGCGCGTGAATGCTTCGCGCACGTCCTCGTTGGCGATCAGATCGAGCGCGCGATGTCGATAGCGCAGCTCCACATCCTTCAACCCATGCCACTTCTCCGGAAGCGGACGAAGCGACTTGGAGAGGATGACCCACGCCGCAGCAGAGATCGTCAGCTCGCCGCGACGGGTGCGGAAAACATCTCCCGTGATTCCGAGGAAATCACCGATGTCGCTGTCACAGAGCCCAGCGTATCCCTCCTCACCGAGCGCATCGAGAGAGGCATGCACTTGCATCTTCCCGGTGCCGTCGCGCAGATCGAGGAATGCAGCACGCCCCATCTGGCGCAGGGCAACAAGGCGGCCAGCAATGGTCACCGTTTCGCCGCTTCGCTCTTCGGCAACGAGTGATGAAAAACGCTCCGCTACGTGCAAAATCGCATAATTAGGAGAGAATCGCGGTGGGTAGGGATCCAGTCCACGTTCGCGTAGGCGTTGTAGCTTCTCCAGCCGGGTTTGCATTAAGGGTTCAGACATGATTACTTGTTGATCGCGATAACACGGAAGTGGAAGCTTCCACCCGGGGCGTTGACCTTAATCTTTTGCCCCTCACGCTTTCCTATCAGGGCCTGCCCGGCGGGCGAGTCAACGGAGATCTTCCCGTTTTCCAGATCGACCTCAGCCGAACTGACGAGTCGGAACGTCCCGCTCTCCGTATCCTCCATGTCCTGCAGGATGAACTTAGTACCGACCCCAATCTCGTCCTTGGAGATCTCCTCCTCGGGAATAATCTCGGCGGAATCGAGAACAGTCGTCAGGCGATGTACCTCGCGTTCGTAGTACTGCTGCTCGCTCTGCAGGTAGATGTACTCCTTATTCTCCCGCAGATCCCCGCCGTTCATCTTCGATGCCTTCAGTTTCTCAGGTATCTCTTCGTACAGGATCTTCTTTGCCTTGTCTAGTTCCTCCTGCATCAACGCGTGTCCGCCCGTCGTCAGGAAGATTACTTCTTTTTCCATCTTTCACCTCTGTAGCCATTGCTAGACTGAACTCTTCGAGCAAGACGCACTCGATCTCCGCCGCGTGTAAACTCTTACACCTCGTACTCGGTTGGACAATAAAATCCACGCCAAAGAAGGAGGTCTTGTGACAACGAAAAACCTCTCTTATCATCCGTTTCACTCGATTTCGCTCAACTGCGTTTCCGAACCGGCGAGAAACACCGATCCCCATGCGCGCCTCCGCCGAAGTGGCAAGGACACGAAACTGGAAGTACTTCCCCTTCCACGTTCTCCCCTGGTGGAACACGCGCTCGAAATCCGTCTGTCTCTTGAGGCGCATCCGCGCGGGAAACCGGCAATCTTCGCCGTTACACATACGAAAACTATAGCCAACAGCGCCATCCATTGCAAGAACACGTGCCTCGCCAGCATCTGCGCACACAATTTCCGCCCTCAAGGCTTTCCTTGGCGTTTTGTCTGTCAGAACACGACAGCAGACCGGCCTCTGCGTGAGAATACTCTTCTGCCTTTCGCCTCACTCGCCACGCATTACTCTTCCGCGAGGGGACACACACCTTATCTTTCTCTCGCCCGTTCGCTATCGTCAGCTCAAGGCCTGCCTGTGCGCGAATAGGCGCAGGCAGGCGCAGTGATCGCCAAGAAATGCCTTGTGTTCCTCTTCCCGTTCCTAAAGCTTTCCTTGGCGTCCTCTGTGCCTCTGCGTGAGAATACTTCTTGTCTGTCTCATCTCGACCAGTCAAGGCATTCGTTCTGTTTCCCATCGCGGGGATGCGCATCATCCCGTGCGAAGCTAATCACCGCTTCTGGGCTCGAAGTATCCGCGGTACTTCCTCTTGTAGGCACGCCAGGTGATCGCCCACTTCTTTGGATCGTCGAGGTAGGAATGGTCGGCCATCTTCCCGATCGTGCTGTTGTAGGGAGATCCCTTGACCATCTCCGGATCATCATACGCTTCCTTGGCAATCCGCTCGAGGATGGAGGCGTATGTGTCGAGTTCGGTCTTCGAGTAGGACTCGGTCGGCTCCAGTGTGACTGGCTGCGGGACGACCCACGGCTCATGGCTCATCCAGTAGTGGCCACCGTAGTCGGCGACCCGTCGCTGGATGTCGGTGGTGACTACACCGGTATCTCTCGTCAATTCCTCCCAACTGTAGCGCACCTGTTCCAACCGGTGTTTCCCCGGAGCGAACGGGGCGTCTACACCCTTGATCTTTAGCATCTTGTGCAACAGGTAGTTGTTGTTGAGCACGGCAACGCGCGCCACTTGGCGCAGCCCCTCCGCCCCCAGGCTCATGATCCAGGCGTAGGCCCGCACGACCGCTGGGATCACTCCGTAGTAGTCTTTCACCTTCCCGATCGAATGCACGAGATCGTAGTTCAGGAAGTAGCGTCCGCTACCTTCGTTCCTGTCAATCAATGGAACGGGAAGGAATGAAGCAAGCTCTTTGGTCACGCCGATCGCGCCACTCCCCGGCCCGCCGCAGCCGTGCGGGGAAGCGAACGTCTTGTGCAGGTTGAAGAAGGACATGTCGAACCCGGCCTCCTTGGCGCGGGTGATGCCGAGAATACCATTAGCGTTTGCCTGATCGTAACCGCACAGTCCACCCGCGGCGTGCACCAGATCGGTAAACTCCTTGATGTGCGGATTGAAGATCCCCGTGTCCTCGGGGTTGGTAATGAACAGGGCAGCCGTCCGTTCAGAGACGACCTGTTCGAGGGACGATAGCTTAACGAAGCCATCCTCATCCGCCGGGACGATGATCACCTTGTACCCCTTCAGGCGCGGAGCAGCAGCATCGGACGGGTGAGAGAAGAGGGTCGTAACGATCTCATCTCGCTCTTCTCCCTTCTCCTCGAAGTAGGCACGGACCATGGCCGCCATGGTGTAGATCGCGTGCGACCCGCCGCCCGGCTGGAAGGAGAACCGGTCGAGGCCGGAGATCTCACGCATGAACAAGTCGAGGCGATAGGCGATCTCCAGTACCCCCTGCACGGTCCTCTCGTCCTGCAACGGATGAAGGTCTGAGATCTTCGGCGTTGTGACGAAGGCCTCGTTGATCGGTGGGTTGTACTTCATGGTGCACGTTCCCTGGCCGACATCGATGTTCAGATCACGTCCGAGCGTCTCCTGCGCCAGACGCAGGTAGTGTTGCAACACGCGCGACTGTCCCATCTCCGGCAGGTTTGCCGCGCTCTTACGACGCATCGCGTCCGGAATGCGCGAGATTACGTCTCCCATGCGATTCTTGATCCCGTCCTCCGTCGCAGGGATGAGTATCCCTCTCTCCCCCGGCGATGTCAGAGTGTAGATAACCGGCTCGTTCCAGCATGCCTGGTGAAACCCCGTCTCTTTCCCGCTCATCTTCCCTCCACAACTTGTCGCACGCTTCCGACCAAGCGATCGATATCCTCTTTCGTGTGTACCTCTGTTACCGAGATGAGGAGGTTCTCCCCCAGCTCGGGGAAGTCCCGCGATAGATCGATCCCGCCGTAGATCACCTTTTCGAGCAAAGCATCATTCATCTGTCGCGCCGTCTTGCCAGATCCGTCCAGGTTGAGGACGAACTCCTGGAAGAACGGGGCGGCAAGAGCAGGGGAGCTCAGTCCCTCGATCTTCCCAAGCTCCGCCGCAGCGTAGGACGAACGCTCCATGATCGTGCGTCCCACATCGCGCATCCCCTGCGGCCCGAGGAGGGCCAGGTAGACGCCGGCGGTGATTCCCCACAGAGCGGCCATCGTCCCCACGTACTCCTTGGAGTCCTCTCTCCTTGCAAACGACGTGCGCTCCCAGGCGACATCGCCGAATCCCCACGCATGCGCGCCGGTAGGCACGATCCCGAACAGGCGTGTTGGAAACTCAGAGACGATCCGCTCTTCGTCAGCCGAAGCGATGAACCCACCGCGCCCGCCGCCGTAGTACATGTGGATCCCAAGCGATTGCAGCTCCCCACAGACAAGGTCGGCGCCGTACTGCGATGGCGGAGCGAGCACACCGAGCGAGATCGGATCGACCCCAACGACGCACAGCGTGCCATGCTCATGCGCTAGATCAACAATCTCTTGTGCCGAGGTCTCGATTACGCCGAGGAAGGACGGGTTCTCGAGATACACGCCTGCGACACGCTCCGACATCTTACTCTTAAGATCCTCCATATCGATGAGGCCGGAGTGTTTGTCGTAGTCAGTCGTGAGCACGTCGATCTGCGGGTAACAATAGTTCCTGATGATCGAGGCGCGATCCGGGTTGAGCGAACGCGGGATAATCACCGTGTTCCTTCCGGTAATGCGGCAGGCCATGCGCAGCGCCGATGCTGCCGCTTGCGAACCGTCGTAGGTGGG
>CAZRQM010000099.1:0-4848 GCA_964602385.1 uncultured Thermotogae bacterium
AGGGAGCCGATCGCGGTTACGTATGCCGATCCCGTTATCTCTGGGATGATTCCGGTGACGTTTCCCACAGTTGTCTCTGCTACGATCCTTCCCATGAACTCCGTGCCCAGGATGCTCCGATAGTGATAGTCCTTTCCTGTAGCAAGTTTTCCCATCGCGTGCAGGAAGGCCATCTTGGCGCATGTCCCCGTTCCGCACGGTGAACGATCGACCTGTCTGTCTCCGAAAATGACCACATTCCTGTCTGGATCGCTCGCCTCGTAGAACTCGACAAGATCGATCGTCAGCAGCGCACCCGTCTCAGGGTGATGTACCCTAGCCTGCTGGTTTACCCAGGTGCGAATCGCCATCCCGGTCTCGACAAGTTCGGGCATGTGATGCCTGTCGATTTGCAGCCCGACCGATGTTGCATCGACCAGTGCAAACAGATTTCCACCGTAGGAAAGATGCACCGAGATCCCATTCCAGTCCAACGTTTGCAGATAGAACGAAGGGACGTTTTGGAAGGTAACACTCTTCACCTCCCCGTTCGTACGTTCTGCGCGGCAGCGGATAAGCCCGGCTGGGGTATCGAGCACGATTTCATCCTGCTCGACCTGTCCAAGAGAGACAAGAGCGGTCACAACTCCGATCGTCCCATGTCCACACATGGCAAGTGTTCCGCTGTTGTCCAGATAGATCACTCCAAAATCCGCTTGCGTATTTGCTGGAGGGGTGACTATCGCCCCGAACATGTCGTGGTGGCCGCGCGGTTCATCGAGGAGGAACCCGCGTAGGCTTGCGCCGGCTGTTTCTAACCAGTGGCGCCGATCGATCATGCTTTCGCCCGGAATGCGCGGAAGACCGCCCGTGACGACACGCGTCGGCTCTCCGGCGGTGTGCGTATCCACGATCTGTACAAAGCGACGCAGTTTCAACCTCGTTTCTCCATCAATTCCTCCACGGGAATGTAGTCGTGCGGGTATCCGAAGTAACGCGGTCCGAATGTCGCTATTCCCCTCTCTGTCCTCATCCGCTCGTGTGCTGGGATGAGGAGAACGGCGCCGCGGTATCCGTAGCGCACGATATCGGTACGGATCGGTTCACCCGTCGCCGGATCGAGAATGCAGATCAGATCGGGTGGCATGCAACGAACGTCTCCATCGATCTCTATCGTCAGCCACTCGTTCTGGAATCCGATGGTGGCCGTATGTCCCTTGAAGTCATCCGTTCCCTCCATGGTGATTTGCCCAAGCGAGAAGCCCTTCGTCTTCTCGGCGCCAAACTCACGGTCGATATCGATGATCTTTCCCTGGAAGGCACGGTACCCACCGGTCAACTTCAGAGCCTCAGCGAGGGGATCCAGGTGCTTGGCGCGCGCGTTGAAGATGCTCTTCCCCAGATCCCAAGCCATGGAAATGGAATGAAGGATTGCTGAGTCCTTGAGTTGTCGTCCTGTCATTGGATACCCGGCGATCCACGATATCCCTCCGTAGGCCATCGCTGCGTTGCGGATGATCCGTTCGGTCATCATCGCGTCGGAGGCGTCGCAGATCGTCACATGCCCCTTCTCGTCCGCGGCAGCCGTCGGCGAGGGGGAGACACCGTGTGTGTAGAACGATGTCATCTGCAACTCGGGGAACGCGCGCCCCATTCCATCGGCATCGATCACGGGAACGCCGACCGCCCCAGCTACCGCCATCGGGACCGGCGTGTTTACCCCACCTGCCTCCGGCGGGATGACGGCCTGAATCGACCGTCCCATATACCGACGAAGGGCGTCGTAGCACCAGAAGAGCTCCTGTCCGTTCGGGGGCTTCTCCGTCAGAACCAGCGCTGCTCCCAGACAACCGGCGATCGTTGCCAGGGCATCATCGGGCATTGCCTCAGGATCTATGAGGAGGATCTCATGCCCTTGCTCGACCACGTTGTACGCCCACAGGAGGCCGATTTCAGGATCTCCTCCGCCGCCGGTGGCAAGGATCGATGCCCCGAGGGTAATCTCTGCGAGAGCCTGTTTGTCGATTACCCGAAACTCTTCTACCCCCCAATCATCAAGGATGTCTCTTACTCCCACTGTTCACTCCTTTTCTTGCGTTAGTCCTCGCGGGGCGCTTGTTAGAAGTTCGCACCCGGAATCAGTGACAACGACCATGTCCTCCACCCGTGCCGCGCCCACGCCAGGTACGTAGACTCCCGGTTCCACGGTCACAACCATTCCGGGCTCAAGTATCACATTGACCCCACGGTCAATAATCGGAGCCTCGTGCGACGAGAGGCCGACGCCATGTCCGGTAAGGTGCGGAAAGAACTTTCCGTAACCTGCGTCTTCGATAACGGTGCGTGCCGCGGAATCGACATCGGATGCTGCCACTCCCGGGTGAATGGCCTCGATCGCTGCCTGCTGCGCTTCGCGGGCGACGCGGAAGATCTCGCGCTGCTGTGGAGAGATTCCTCGGATCGCAAACGTACGCGTGATATCCGAGCAGTAGCCCTCATAGATCGCCCCCATGTCCAGAAGTGCCATCTCTCCCTCTCTCAGTATCTTTTGCGATGAGATCCGTTGGGGCAGCCAAGCATTCTCACCGGACATGAAGAACGGTTCAAACGATGATCCCTCGGCGTCTTCCTTCTTCATGAGGTATTCCGCCCACGCGGACAGCTCGGATTCACGCATGCCAGGCCGAACTGCTCCCTGTACCTTTTCCATGGCATGGCTGGCGATGTTCGCTGCTTGCCGAAGGTTGTCGATTTCCTGTCGTGACTTGATCATGCGTAGCTTTGCGGAAAGCGGGCGCACATCGACAAGCTCACAGTGCTCCCCGGCCAGCTTGTTCAGATACTCAGCCTGCGCCAGGCTAAGGGTATCCTTCTCTACACCGATGTGCCGCACGGGAGCGGATAGCAGCGGCTGCAATGCGTCCAGGTAATTGGGAGTATCCTCCGGAAAAGGAATGATTCGGTCGATCCAGCAATTCCGTTCTGCCCGGTTAAAATCCAATTTGGCGACGATGTACGTTGCCCCTTCGGTGGCGGAGATAGCTAGAATGGAGCTTACCACTCGATTGACGCGAAATCCGGTGAAATAACGAATATTATCCCGGTCGAAAAGCAGTGCAAGATCCAGGCCTTCTCCTCGCATCAGTTCCGACAGTGCGTTTATCCGTTGCGAGAGACTAGCGGAATCAGAGGTGTTCACGGATTGATTTCTCCTGTTCCGGATTGACCAGGTACACCTTCTTCGGCACGCGGGACTCCAGGCTGGAATCCGCCTGTCCGGCAAGCTCCAGGATCAGCATCTCTCCGGAGAGGGTGTCAAGGAGCGATTCCATGTCCGCCTGTGGAAGGCCCAATCTTTCTTCCAGTACTGCACGTTCGATGTATGGTGAATCGATGATCGCTTGCAGCACATTCTTGTAACGTGAATCCGCATCGATAAGGGTTTTCAG
Organism: uncultured Thermotogae bacterium; assembly: GCA_964602385.1. Lineage (GTDB taxonomy): Bacteria > Bipolaricaulota > Bipolaricaulia > UBA7950 > UBA9294 > M55B144. Next base: position 3,429 of record CAZRQM010000099.1, read on the forward strand.
ATCCATCAGGCAACACCTCCCTAGGTGTTTAGTTCCTCTACAGGTACGTAGTCCAGGTCGTAGCCGAAGTGTCGCGGTCCGAACATCTCGATCCCTTTGCTCGTTCTCATGCGTTCATGTGCCGGAATGAGAACCACCGTTCCCCGATAGCCGTACTTCATGATGTCGGTGCGGATCGGCTCGCCGGTCTCCGAGTCGAGGATGGCGATGAGATCGGGTGGTAGACACAGGACCTTCCCGTCAACGCGCAGGTTCAGCCACTCGTTCTGAAAGTCGAGGGTGGCCGTCTGCCCTTTGTAGGAGTCGATTCCATCCAGCGTAACCGCTCCCAGGGTGAACCCCTTGTTCGTCTCCGAGCCGAAGTCGCGATTGATGTCGACGATCTTCCCGCGGAAAACGCGGAATCCCTCGACGTTGCGCTCTTCCTGCAGGCTCTTCAGCAGCTCATCGATTGGGTCAAGGTGTTCTTGGCGGGCGCGCATCACCGCGCGACCCACCGCCCAGGCGATGCTCTGGGAATTGAGGATCGATGTCTCTTTCATCTGTTTCCCGGTCAACGGGTAGGTGGCGATCCAGGAGATGCCGCCGTAGGCCATCGCCGCACGGCGGGCCAGCGTCTCGGCCAGCACATCGTCATCCCCGGTGTCGATCACGGTGACGTTCTTGCGATCGTCGACCGATACCGTGGGAGAAGAGTGCATCCCGTGGGTGACCCATGAGGTCATCTGCAGCTCGGGAAAGGCACGATTCATCCCATCAACGTCGATTACGGGGATACCCATCTCGCCGGCGGCGGCGTAAGAAACAGGGGAGTTGACTCCACCACATTCGAGCGGAATGGTTGCCTGTATCTTCCGTCCCATGTACGTCTCCAAACGCTGCATCGCCAGACTCAATACATCGCTACTCGGCGGTTTCTCCGTGAGGACAATCGCCGCGCCCAGGCAGGCCGTGCTGGCCGTCTGAATCTCGTCGGGAACGTCCATCGGATCGACCATCAGGATCTCTTTCCCCTCATCGAGCACCTTGTACGTCCACAGAAGACCGATTTCCGGGTCTCCTCCTCCGCCAGTGGCGAGGATCGAGGCGCCCAGTGTAATCTCGCTGATCGCTTTCTTGTCTATCACGCGAAAGTTTGAGATTCCCCATTCCCTCAGGATTTCACGTGCGTTTGATTTTGGTTTGCTCATCGAAGCACCTGACCCTTCACGCGGATGCGGATCTTCTCGCGCTTTCCAGGCATGTAGGTGAATGGAATCTCTTCCACATCGATTACTTCAACCGTGTCCCTGATGGCACCGGCTGAAGCGGCATTGTCCTTTGCGTGTTCCGTTACCTGGGCGATTGCCGCGTCCCTGTCATCGATATCGAGATCGACAACGCCTTCCGCATAGGCGCCTATCTCAGCGATCGTCGTCCC
>CAZRQM010000100.1:0-1333 GCA_964602385.1 uncultured Thermotogae bacterium
GATGTTAACATCACGCGATGCGGCGATGACATCATGATAAACGGATACCCGAGGAGGTGAGAATGATCGATCGATATAGTCTTTCGCCGATGAAGGAGCTGTGGACACTTGAGTCGCAGTACGAGCACTGGCTCAAGGTGGAGCTTGCCGCGCTTTCCGCGATGGAGGAGACGGACGAGGTTCCTACCGGAACGTATGACGTAGTGCGAGACAGGGTTCATGTTGATTTGGAGCGAATCGCGACGATCGAGGCTGAGATGCGCCACGATCTGCTGGCGTTCATCCGCTCGATCGAGGAGCAGGTGGGCGATGTCGGGCGGTTCGTCCACCGTGGCCTCACATCATCCGACGTGAAGGACACGGCACTGTCACTGCAGATGCGCAGCGGTCTCGACCTCATCCTGGACGAGGCGGCAGGTTTGCGTGCTGAGCTCTTGCGCAAAGCACGCGAGTATCAGAATCTAGTCATCGTCGGGCGCACGCACGGTATGCACGCGGAGCCAACGACGCTCGGTCTGAAGTTCCTCCTGTGGATGTCTGAGCTTGACCGCAACACCGACCGCCTGAGGCTTGCACGCGAGGCGATAAGCGTAGGGAAACTCTCCGGACCGGTGGGGACATACACGCAAGTCTCACCGAAAGTGGAGGAGATTGCCTGTGATAAGCTTGGACTGCGTCCCGCGCGCGTGGCTAATCAGGTCTTGCAGCGGGACCGTCACGCCGAGGTTCTCGCCGCGATCGCCATTACTGGGGCGACTCTCGAGAAGATCGCCCTCGAGATCAGGCACTTATCGCGCACCGAAGTAGGTGAACTCGAAGAGCCAGTCCCTGAGGGGTCATCCTCGATGCCGCACAAACGCAACCCGATCACCTCGGAGCGAGTCTGCGGCCTGGCGCGGATCCTGCGCGCTAACCTGCAGGCGGCGCTGGAGAACGTCGCCCTGTGGCACGAGCGGGACATGTCCCACTCTTCGGTCGAGCGGGTGATCATCCCCGATTCGTTCACCCTGTTGCACTACATGCTCGTCAAGATGAGCGCTATCATCAGCGGCCTTGTGGTGCACGAGGATGCGATCGCCCGTAACCTCGAACTGACGCACGGAGCGATCTACTCACAGGCGATCTTGATCGCGCTTGTCGAGCAGGGGATGGCCCGAAACGAGGCGCACGAGGCGATCAAGGCGGCATCGATGGGGGCATTCGAACAGCGTAGACCGCTCATCGATCTATTGCTCGAGGATACGAAGGTCGCCTCACTCTTGGCGGCCGCGAAGGTCGATGAAGGGGAGGTTCTTAACCGAGTGCGCGCCACCAGTCGTCGCTTGATCGAACG
>CAZRQM010000100.1:1433-4810 GCA_964602385.1 uncultured Thermotogae bacterium
CGCAGGGGACCAATGGGGCTTTCCAGGTGGACGATGATCGCCTCGCCGTGATACTCGGTTAGGATGACCTTCCCGGAGACGGAGTTGCCTCCCTCCTTGCCAAAGAATGTATTCTCTTCTTTGCAGTAGAAGAGTACCTTCTCTCCAGCATTCAGCTCGCTGTTTGCTACAGTTGCACGCAGGGAGATGCCATCCGCGCTAACCTCCACGATTCCTCTGTCGACTGAGGTGACAATCCCCGCGATCATGTTCGCACGGCCGATGAAAGAGGCGACGAAGGCGCTGTTCGGGTGAGAGTAGATCTCCGGTGGCCTGCCGATCTGCTCGATCCTGCCAGCGTGCATCACCGCCATGCGATCGGAGATCGCCATCGCCTCGTCCTGGTCGTGGGTGACGTGGATCGTCGCTAGCTTCACCTCCTGCTGGATGTGCCGGATCTCGCGCCGCAGTGACTCCCGCAGTTTGGCGTCAAGCGCGGAGAGCGGTTCATCGAGGAGGAGCAGGCGCGGCCGTGGGGCAAGGGCACGCGCCAGTGCTACCCGTTGGCACTGCCCGGAGGAGAGTTCACGGGGATAGCGGCGTTCCAGGCCTGTGAGATCGACTAGCTGTATCAACTCTCGCACCCGTTCCCTGTGGCCCGGCGCGAAGCGGATCCCGTAGGTAATATTCTGGGCGAGCGTCATATGAGGGAACAGTGCATAATTCTGGAAGACGAACCCAATCTTGCGTTTCTCCGGTGGCAAGGAAAGAAGATCGCGGCCGTGCAACACGATCTGTCCATTGTCGGGGTGGTCGAATCCGGCGATCAGGCGCAGGGTGGTCGTCTTGCCGCACCCGGACGGACCGAGGAGGGCAAGGAGCTCTCCCTCTTCGAGCGTCAAGTCAATGCTGTCCACGGCGTGTACCTTTCCGAACGACTTACAGAGATCCTTCAGCATCAGTTCAGACATTGATCTTCTCCCCTCCGAGTCGATCGATAAGTATGAACGAGGCGGCCGTAACTGCGATGAGGACGACAGCCATCGCGCTCGCCGCACCGAACTGCCGTGCCGAAAGCAAGCCGTACACTGCAATGGGGATGGTCGACAGACCGGGGCGCATAAGCATGATCGTTGCTGACATCTCACCCATACTGAGGGCAAAGGCAAACACGGCCGCTACCAGCAGCCCTCGCTTGAGAAGGGGAAGCTCGATGTCGAGGAAGGCGCGCCCGCGCGACGATCCAAGCGAGCGAGCGACCTCCACAAGGGCCGGATCGAGCCCCTCCAGGATCGGCCGCAGAACGCGAACAACGAACGGGTAGATGAGGACCGCGTGTGCGATGACTATCGCCATAAGCGTCCCTCCCAGATGCAGCGGCCGTGCGGACAGGCCGCGCAAGATGGCAAACCCGATTGCGACAGAGGAGACGGCGAGCGGGGCCATCAGCACTGCCTCGATGACCCATCTTCCAACGATCCTTGCCCGTACGACGAAGAAGGCAATCGTCGTACCCACGAGGAGGCTCATAGCGGTTGCCAAGGATCCGATGATGAGGCTCGTGCGCACTGTGGCGAGCGGTGAGGTACCGAGAAACGGGCTGTAGCGCTGTGACAAAAGCTGAGCGTAGTTCGCGATGGTGAACGATTCGGCGCTACGAAGCGAGTCGACGATGATCGATACGATCGGCCCGAGGAAGAAGATTCCCACCGCAAAAACATAGAGAAAGATCAACCCCTTCCCTACGGTAAGAGGCGGTGCGAGGAGTGGACGGGGTGACAGCCTCCTTGATCCCTGCGTGGGGATTGCCAGGTGGCCCTCGGCGCGCAGGTAGAGGTAGGTGAAAGAGAGCGAAATCGCCATCTCCACCAGGATCAGCGCCGCGCCGTGGTTGTAGTCGAGGAGTGTCCTCACGAGGGTGTAGATTCCCACCTCGATAGTCGCGTAGCGTGCCCCTCCCAGGGTGAGGACGATGGGAAAAGAGAGGAAGGTGAACACGAACACTAGCGCTGAGCTCGAAAGTATCGCCGGCATCAGGCGCGGGAGGGTGATCCCGATGAACTGCCGCAGCCTCCCCACACCGAGTGATGTGGCCGCCTCATCGATCGATGGGTCAAACCCTTCCCAGGACGCGCTCACAACGCGCATGACAATCGGAGCGTTGTAGAACGCGTGCGCAAGGACTATCCCCGTGAGCGAATAGAGGATGCGAAGCGGCGGTCGGGAAAGATGAAATACGGAGATCAGCGCCTGGTTGAGGTAGCCACTGTTGCCGAAGAAGAGGATGAATCCCAGCGCGACCACGATCGCTGGGAGGACGAACGGGATTACGGTCAGCGAACGGATCGTCCGCTTTCCGGGAAAGTCGTAGCGCGTGAGGATATATGCCCCGACAAGGCCGATCCCCAGGCTGAGCAGGGTGCTGTACACCGCCTGTGCGATCGTGAACCAGGTCAGGTGCACGTAGTATGGGTCAGAGATAACGCCTACAAGGGCCGAGAGGCTCCATCCGCTATCCCCGTTGAATGCACCTGCGAGCACCATCGCCAACGGGTAGTAGAAGACGAGCACAAGGAGCCCGGCCAGCACAAGCAAGAGCAGGTACCCGCCACGAGTCACGGTCGTGTAATCACCGTCTCCCAGGCGTGCAGCCATTCATCCATTCTTTCTCCGACGATATCGAGGGGAATCGAAAGCGGCGCCTGCGGGACGATCGCGTACTCCTCAAACGCGGTCGGAAGCTCGGCATCGCTGTTTGCCGGGAACATGATCTCCGTTGTCGGGATCAGCTCCTGCATCTCGGGGGAGAGGAGGAGGTCGATGAACTCCTTTGCCAACGTCTCGTGACTCGTCCCCTTAACGACTCCGATCCCGTACACGGTGCGGTAGCCTTCTCCAGCGGGGGCGTACGCCCGGTAACGCAGCGGATCGCCACAGATGGCGGCGTAGGCGGTGTCCGTGGAGAAGCTAACCATGAGCGGCGCCTCACCGTGCGTTAACAGGCTCCATCCCTCGCCCCAGCCCTGAGTGATTGTGAGAAGCGAATTGTGGAGCGAGCGCCAGAAGTCGAGATAACCATCCTCTCCGAAGTGGGCGATCGTCCACAGCAGGAAGGAGAATCCCGTCGACGACGTTCGTGGGTCCTCGCAGATCAGTTGGCGCGTATACGCAGGACTGGCCAGATCTTCAAGGGTCGACGGTGGCGATTGGGTGGCGAATCCTTCCGTATCGTAGGTCAGGGTGATGTATCCGTACTCGTAGGGGACGAAGCCATTCAGCCCTCCGGCCATGAGATCAGCGGGGACGTTAGCGAGATTTGGCACATCAGCTACGCTCAATGGCAGGAACAGGTCGTAGTCGGCGATACGCGGCACGTCGTTTATCTCCGCCATGAACAG
>CAZRQM010000101.1:0-2938 GCA_964602385.1 uncultured Thermotogae bacterium
GGAGCGGAGAAGAGACAATCCACACTCAATGGGATCTCAAGAAGATAGAAACAGCAAATTGCGCGTGCTCTTTGTCCGACACGGTGAGACGCAGTCAAACATCGAGCACCGCTACATGGGGCAGGACGATAGCCCTTTGACTCCAACCGGGATCGCGCAAGCTGAGGCAGTGGCGAAGCGCCTAGCAAAGTACCAAGTAGATGCGATCTACAGTAGCGATCTCGGGCGCGCGGCGAGGACTTCGGAGATCATCTCTCAAGCATGCCGCCTTCCTGTAGTGCGCGACAAGAGGCTGCGCGAGCGGCACGCAGGCCTGCTGCAGGGCAAGCTGGAAGCTGATGCCCGGGTAAAACACGCAAAGGTCTTCGCGGAGATTGAACGGATGGGAGCGGAGTACGTCTTTCCCGGTGGGGGAGAGAGCGGCCTTCAGATTGAAGAGCGAATGGCATCCTTCCTCAATGAAATACGCGAAAATCACTCGGGAAAGACGATCGTTGCCGTCACACACGGGGGGATCCTACGTGTTCTCCTGTGGCATATCCTCAAGTTTCCCTATGACACGATCTTCCGCTTACGGTCCGATAACACGAGCATAAGTGCCTTCATTTTCTCGAACAATCAATGGATCCTCGAATTCTGGAACGACACCGGACACTTGTGATAAAAGGGGACTGTCCCTTTCTTATTCTGCTCCGGCCTCGGCAAACTGCATCGCGTGCAGAGCGGCATACAGCCCGCGAAGCGAGATAAGCTCCTCGTGTGTTCCTTCTTCTACGACCTTGCCCTTGTGCAAGACGATGATCTTGTCGGACTGGCGGATGGTGGAAAGACGGTGGGCGATGACAATCGATGTGCGCCCCTCCATGATCTTCTCCAGCGAGTGCTGGATCAGGTTTTCGGTCTGTGAGTCGATGCTTGCCGTCGCCTCATCGAGGACGAGGATCTGCGGCTTGAACGCTACGGCACGGGCAAATGACAGGAGTTGGCGTTCACCGACCGAGAGGGTCACACCGCGCTCTTTCACTTCGGTCGCATAGCCATCCGGCAGCTCCTCGACAAAGCCGGCATTGGCAAAACGAGCAGCCTCTATCGCTTCTTCCTCTGGGATCTGCGAATGCAGACGAATGTTGTCCATGATGTCTCCAGAGAAGAGGAATACTTCCTGCAACACGACCGCCATGCGGGAGCGGAGGAAGGCGAGATCGAGCTGCTCGATGGGGACGCCATCAAGTAGGATTTCTCCCTTCTGGATTTGGTACATGCGCAACAACAGCCGGATGATCGTCGTCTTTCCCGAGCCGGTTGGGCCGACAATCGCCACCCTCGATCCTGGGGCGGCAGTGAACGATACGTCCTTAAGAACCCAGTCCTCATCCTTGTAGGCAAACCAGACGTGGCGAAACTCGATCCGCCCCTGTAGATTCTCTATTTTTTCTCCCCCGCCACGATCCTCCTCCGGTTCATCGAGGAGGATGAATATCCGCTCGGACGCGGCCATCGCCCCCTGGAGGACGTTGTATCCCTCCGAAAGCTCAAGGACGGGGTCGAAGAGCATGCGCACGTATTGGATGAACGCGGTGAGCGCGCCAAGAGAGAGGCTACCGCCCAGGACCCTCTGCCCGCCGTACCAGATGACGAGCGCAATGGCGAACGAACTGAGGAAGCTCATCAGCGGCCGGAAGACGGCGAAGGTGATGAGCTGTCGCATGTTCGCACGGTAGTTGTCAACATTGATCTTCTGGAAGCGTTCGTTCGCTTTGATCTCCTGCACGAATACTTGGATGATCCGCATCCCTGAGATGGACTCCTGTAGATTGGCGTTGAGGCGAGCGATCTGCCGCCGCACCTCGCGGTAGGCAGAGCGCACCCGCTGACGAAACTTGAACGCCGCGAGGACGATGAACGGGAAGAGGGCGACAACTGCCAGCGCCACTCGCCACTCCAGGTGGAACATGATCCCCATCACGGCAACGATCAGGAATGCGTCTCGGAACAGGTTGACGAGCATGGAGGTAAACATCTCGTTGATCGCGGCGACATCGTTTGTCACACGCGTGACGAGCCGCCCCACCGGTGTGCGATCGAAGTAGGAGAGGGGGAGGCGAAGGACGTGGGCGAAGATCTGGCGCCGCATGTCGTACATCACCTTCTGCCCGGTCAATTGCAGCAGGTATACCTGCGCCACCCCGAAGATGAAGCGAATGACAAGGGCAATCGCGAATAGGATCGCTAGTCTGATGACACCGGCGATCGCTCCCTGACGCAGGGTGATCGTGTCCGCTGCAGGAAGGGCACGCAATGCATCCTCAGAGGCGAAGAACCCTCCGGGAACGGCATTGAACACCTGCGGATGGCGATCAACGACAACCTCTTGCGGACTCCCCTGTGCCACAAACATGTACCGCTTCGCGGAGAGAGCGCTAGAGGACTCCCATGCCATGCGCGTGTCGGGTGAGATGTCACCTATCCGCACCAGGTAGCGACCATCGCCCAATGGAATCGGCTCTCCCTCGTACGGGGAGTGATCCAGAGTGACGACCGCCCATGGGAGAGTGAGGAATTCATCTATCGCGATCTTGGTGATGTATGGAAGCACCGTTTGAACCCCGGTAAGGACGAGGATCAAGAGGACACAGACCGAGAAAATCTTCCAATAAGGCTTGAGGAAGTGAATGAGCCGCCGCATAAGCCGCAGGTCGAACGCCTTACCCATCACATCGTCGTCGTGTGTGTCATGCTGGTCCACCATTCACCTCCTTCTCCGCTTGCTGAAGATCCCAGATCCTCCTGTAGATTCCGGTTTGTTGGAGCAGTTCGGCATGTGTTCCGCGTTCGACGATTCGGCCCTTGTCCAGAACGACGATCCGATCGGCATCCATCACCGCCGACAATCGGTGCGCGATGACGATGCACGTCCGGCCACGGAAGAACTCACGCA
>CAZRQM010000101.1:3038-4773 GCA_964602385.1 uncultured Thermotogae bacterium
GGATCCTGAGGGACAAACCCAATCATCTCCCGCAGTCTAGCGAGATCGAGATCGTGCACGTCCTCCCCTCCGATGCGCACGCTCCCCGGCGGAGGGTCAAAGACGCGTGGTATCATGTGAGCGAGCGTGCTCTTTCCCGCCCCAGTCAACCCGACCAGACCCAGAGTTGTCCCCTCCTCGATGGTGAGATCGATATTCGAGAGTGCAGGGGCGTTTCCATCGCGTGATGGATAGGAGAAGGTGAGGTCCTTGATCTCTATCTTCGCCCCGTGAGGGGAACGCGCGTGCAGGGGATCGCTGATTTCCGGCATGGCCTCAAGCAGGCGGTTGATGCGCTCAAGCGATGCCCGTCCGCGCTGGATGATGTTCACCGCCCAACCAAGCGAGATCATCGGCCAGGTAAGCATCATCAGGTACTGACTGAACGCCACGAAGTCCCCAAGCGAGATCGCTCCGCGTATCACGCTGACACCACCGGCCCACAGAACGATCGCCATCGTCGCCCCACCGAGTAGCTCGATCAGCGGCTCGAACAGCCCCCACACGCGCACCAGAGCCATGTTCTTATCGATAAACACACTGTTAGTATCAGCAAAATCACGCTCGGTCCCCTCTTCCTGCACGAACGACTTCACCACACGAATGCCGGCTACATTCTCCCGCACCTTCTCCATCAGGCCGGAGAACGCCTCCTGCACCACCTCGAAGCGGTGGTGAATCACCTTGCCAAATCCGAGCATGAACACGGTGAGGATCGGCAGGGGGATGATGGCGTACAGGGTCAAGCGCGGATCGATGGAGAGCATAATCCCCACCGCCATCGGGATCATGAATATCGGATCGGCAATCGTGAGGACGCCAAACCCGCAGGCGCGGCTGACCGCATCGATATCGTTAGTCGCGTGCGCCATCAGATCTCCAGTCTTGTGATCGTTGTAAAACGATGTTGACAGGCGCAGCAGGTGCTGGTAGAGCTTGCTGCGCAGATCGCGCTCGATCAGGCGCGCGCTTCCAATGAGGAAGTAACGCCAAAGAAAGCGAAACAGCATCACAATTACCGCCAAGCCGACGATGTACAGCCCGCTTGCGAGGACGCCTCCCTCACCGCCGGCCAGGCGATCGATCGCCCCCCTGATCACGAGCGGCACGAGGAGCCCCGCTCCATCAACCACCAAGAGAGAGAGGAACCCCAACAAGACACGCCTGCGATACCGCCAAAGCCAACCGCTCAATTGATCCATGAACGAAGATCGTACCCCGAAAAGGGAAAGACGCAACCAGATGGCACATTCGTCCAAGACGGCGGCTCGATCAAGGCGGGCCGTTCGCGGCCTTTGCTCTTCTTTAGGGTTCCTCACGCTCCAGGAAAGGTACGGGACGCTAAAAGGTCCTCCTTCTGACCTGCGCCAACAACAATCTTTCGTATCTCGTTTTCCGTCATTTCCTTTCTCTCGCCAAGACGCTAAGACGCCAAGGGTTAAGCTAAGTCTCTTTCAGACCTTGATTTCTGCCCTTCTTTGCGACTCTGCGGCTTGGCGAGAGACTCATCTCTTGAAGCCTTCTCGGGGGTACCTTGCCTTAAGCGTGAGGAACCTTCTTTGGCACAAGACATCCCTGCACGGATAAGGCGTATCCCTTACGCGAAGACCTGCCTGCCGTTCCCGCGCACGAAGGCGCTCGATTTGTCGATAAAGATTAGCGCGGTATAATCGGTCGATACCGTGTCCAAGTACTC
>CAZRQM010000102.1:0-4711 GCA_964602385.1 uncultured Thermotogae bacterium
CTCGTCAGCCTGAATGCCGATAGACTCAGATCGGCGGTCACGTTCGCCGTCTCCCCACCGAGGTCAACCTGCATGCCATCGACGATCGGCTGGGGAATGGTGAACCCAGCAACATCGGCAATTCCGCGCAAGAGGGAATCGTTGATCAGCCCTCCCGAGAAGACGATCTTGTCGATGACGATGAACGGAAGATCGATCTCGATCGTCCCCCCGACCATAGGAAGGGGGAAGTACTCGATCGGGTAGCCTTCCTCGATGTCGGCCAAACCCGTGTTCAAATCCTGCAGAATCTGATCTGCATCGGAACCCGTCACCCCAAGCGCAGCAAGGGCGGCACCCGCCGCCTGCGGAGCCAAGCTGAGCGGTCCGGAGAGGTCGACCGTGCAGACTGATAGGTCCAAGCCGACCCCTCCGGGAAACGCAGCAAAGGAGGAAAGGAGGATGATTACCCCAGATACCAGTCCCGCTGCCAGTGTAGCGTTCTTCATGTTCAATGTCGATCCCATCCTTCCCACTCGCGGCGCTTAAGCACGGCGCGCTTGATCTTCCCACTCGTCGTCTTGGGAAGCTCTGTCACGAACTCGATCGCGCGCGGGTACTTGTACGGTGCGGTGACGCTCTTCACGTGATCCTGTAACTCCTTCACGAGCTCCTCCGATGGTGAATACCCCTCAGCCAAGACGACGAACGCCTTGACGATCTCGCCCCGATCGCGATTTGGAGAAGCGACCGCTGCCGCCTCCACCACCGCCGGATGGCTAACGAGCGCGTCCTCCACCTCGAACGGTCCGATGCGGTAGCCCGACGTGAGGATGACATCATCGGCGCGCCCCTCGAAGAAGAGGTAGCCATCCTCGTCCATCCGCGCCAGGTCTCCCGTGCGATACCATCCGCCGGAGAACGCCTCTTTGTCCAGCTCCGGTGCCTTCCAGTAGCCATCGAAGATCGCTGGGCTGTCCGGGCGAAGGGCGATCTCGCCCACTTCTCCCTTTTTGACTGGGATGCCCTGATCATCAATCAGCGTTACACCCGGCCCCGGCGTCGGTTTGCCCATCGCCCCCGGCTTCACCTTGATGCCAGGGTAGTTGCAGACCAGGCAGACACTCTCCGTTTGCCCGTAGCCATCGCGGATCGTCACCCCGAACGCCCGCTTGAACGCCTCGATCGGCTCCACGTTCAGGGGCTCGCCGGCGGAGACGGCATCGGTGAGGGAGAGCTTGTACCTGCCCATGTCGGGAAGCTGCGCGAACAGACGGTATTCGGTGGGGGTGGCGCAGACCTTAGTGATCTTGTAGCGCTCCATCAGCTCCAGATAGTGATCCCCATCGAACCTGCCATTGTACATGAACTGTGACGCGCCGGTCGTTAACGCGACACCGATCGGACTCCAGTACCACTTGGCCCAACCCGGCGCGGTCGTCGCCCAGATCACGTCATCCACGGATGCACCCCACCAGTAGCGGCCGGTGATGCGGTTATGAACGTACATCCAACGGTGCTTGTGCACGACGGGTTTGGCGTTGCCCGTCGTCCCCGACGTGAAGTTGATCGTCATCGGATCGTTGGCAGTGAGAGGGACCTTTGTCCCGTCCGCCGAGTTCTCAGCCACGAGATCGTCGAAGCTCACCCAGCCGTTGCGCTTTCCACCAATGAGAACCATCGTCGATAGCGGCGAATCTTTGCGCGCTTCCTCCACCGCCTCCGCGGTCGATGCGTCGGCGATGATCAGCGTCCCTCCGCTCACCTGAGAACGATAGGCGATCTCCTTCGGCTTGAGCATCTCCGAACAAGGCACAGCCACCCCACCGGCGACGAACGTCCCCAGTTGGGCCATGTGCGCCTCGGGCAGACGTGGAAGAACGTGCAACACCGGGTCCCCCTTCTTCACACCAAGCTTCATCAGCCCAGCACCGAAGCGGTGCGCCTTGTCCGCCAGTTCGGAGAAGCTAACCTCGCGTTTGTTCCCCGCGGAGTCCTCCCAGAAGATCGCCACCTTGTGCGGCATCCTGGCCGCATGGTCCTCGACTACATCGACGATGTTGTAGTCTGCCGGGATGTTCCACTCAAACTCTCGCATCTCGCGCTCGTATTCCTCTTTCGTGTACGGCATCTGTTGCATCACCCTTTGGTCTAGTTTTGAATTGCCACCGGAAACCTTATAGCATATCGATACCGTCTTCGGCAAGTAGAGGAGGAAGATGAAAGCCAGTGTTGTCCTGAGTACGGGTGCCGGAAAACGAGTGATCGCCAAGGGGGTAGCAGCGCTCCCAGCGGTGAAGAATGCCATTAAGAAGGGAACTATCGTCATTACGCTAGGAACCACGAACGCCATCGTTGCCGAGGAGATACTGGGAAGGGCAATCGATCGTGGTGCCTTCGCCGCTGGTTTCATCGACGATCGCTTCAACCTGAACCAGCGCGTGGGAGAGATGGACGAGATCATCATCCGCAACGGAGAGCAAATCAAGATTGACAAACAAGAGCTCCTCGACTCGCTCACCGCTCGCGACGTGGTCATAAAGGGAGGAAACGCCATCGACCCGTGGGGGAACGTCGGCGTCCTCATGGCTTCCCGTACCGGAGGTACGGTCGGTCGCTACTATTCAATAGCGCTAGCGCGCGGGGTAGAGGTCGTGATTCCGATCAGCCTGCAGAAGGCGATCTACACCCCGATCGACGAACTGGCGCGGGAGATGGGAAGCAAGCGGATCGAACTGTGCATGGGCCTCCCATGTGGGATGTATCCTATCGTCGGGCGTGTCGTCACGGAGATCGACGCATTGGAAGCGCTCTTCTCGGTTCAAGTAGCGCAGATTAGCTGTGGAGGGGTCGGGAGCGGAGCGGGGAGCGTCTCTCTTCTGATCACAGGGCAAGAGACCGCCGTACGTGCGGCGTTCGATCTCGTAAAGAACGTTTCCGCTGAGCCCGACATCTCTCTGCAAGGACAGGCATGATCGATTCCTACCGCACGCTGGATGGAGAGGCACAGGCGAAGATTGTGCGCAAGAAGTCGCGCTTCATCGCCCTGTCCCATCACGTCTCGTCCGCGGAAGAGGTCGCTTCTCTGCTGGAGGAGGCCCGACACACGTACCACGATGCATCCCACCGCTGTTACGCCTACCGCCTTCTTGGCGAGGGGGCACCTGTCGTGTACAGCTCGGATGCCGGTGAGCCAGCCGGATCGGCGGGGCTACCGATACTGCAACAGATAGAGAAACACGACCTGTACGAAGTCCTTGTCATCGTCGTGCGCTACTTCGGAGGGACAAAACTGGGGATCGGTGGCCTGATCCACGCTTACGGCGATGCGACGGCTGAGGCGCTCGTCGCGGCGAAGATCATCACCAAGAAACAGGAGGTCAGGCTGTCCGTGCACTTCCCACCCGAGATCAGCTCACGCGTGATGGGCCTGATCCATCGCCATCCGGCACGGGTGGAGGATGTGACATACGAGGAAGATGCGCGCGTCCTCGTCGCGCTTCCGGCAAGCGGGGTCGAGCGCTTTACGCGGGAACTAACGGAAGCCACCGGGGCCCGCGCCCATTGGGAGGAGAGACATGATTGACGCAATAACCGGGCGAGTAATTCGTCTGGGAGAAGATCACATCGTAGTGGAGACCGCGGGGATCGCCTACCGTGTCTTCTGCCCGGGGAGTGCGAGAAGCAGGTATCACCTCGGGGAAGAGGGCTTGATCTACACACACCTCGTTGTCCGTGATGATGCCCTCTCCCTGTTCGGCTTCCCCTCGCTCGAAGAGAGGGAGATATTCCGCCGCCTCCTGCCGGTGGGGCAAGTCGGCCCGCGCTTGGCCCTGCAGATCCTCTCTCTCTTCTCCCCGGACGAATTCATCCTCGCCGTCTCTTCCGGAGACGTGGACAAGCTGACACAAGTGAAGGGGATCGGAAGGAAGACGGCACAGCGCATCCTCGTGGAACTGCGCGACAAGCTCACGCCAGACCTTGGGATCGGTGCAGCGATTCCACTATCGCAGAAGGAGGAGACCGCACTGCGGGCACTCACCGGAAAATCGCTCGGTTTCTCCGTCTCCGAAGCACGCAGGGCACTCGAACACCTGCGAAGTGAGGACCTTCCCCTTGCCGAGCTCGTGCGGCGTGCGCTGGAAGTCATCAACTCATCGTAATGCGCATCCTTGGAATCGACTACGGTAGCAAACGGCTGGGCCTCTCTCTGAGCGATGAGGACGAGATACTGGCCAGCCCGCTCCCCGTCCGCGTACGGACGACGCCGACTGACGATCTCAAATTCCTTGAGGCCCTTGCACGGGAGAAGGGAGTGGGAGAGATCGTCCTCGGCCTCCCGCTCAACATGAACGGCTCGCAGGGGGAGATGGCGCAAGCAGTACAGGGATTCGCCGGTGAGCTGCAGCGTGAATGCAATGTACCCATCGTCCTGTTCGATGAACGTCTGACGACAAGCGAGGCCGAGCGTGTGCTTGTACAGGCCGACATCTCCCGCAAGAAGCGAAAATCCCTGCGCGATGGACTCGCCGCTGTACTCATCCTCCAGGGTTACCTTGATTCGCAACGCTCGAATATTGATCCTCCTGAAACGTGATTATGAATCGCCCGTTGTAGTCAAGGGATAAGCCTTTCCCTCAAGCTCGTTCGCTATCGCTCACTCAAGCCGCAGAGACAGTATAAGTAGTTAGTGGTCACCTAGAATGGAAGCTAGCGGATAGGCCCTCCATGT
>CAZRQM010000103.1:0-2064 GCA_964602385.1 uncultured Thermotogae bacterium
CGCAATTTCGGCTATCTGGTTGCCGATGAGGAAGAAGGAAAGGCGATCGTTATTGATCCGTCCTTCTCTCCCGAGCGGTTGGTTGAGCTTGCCCGTTCGAA
The DNA here is from genome assembly GCA_964602385.1 of uncultured Thermotogae bacterium. GTDB lineage: Bacteria > Bipolaricaulota > Bipolaricaulia > UBA7950 > UBA9294 > M55B144. The sequence continues at coordinate 102 of CAZRQM010000103.1, forward strand.
AGCGTATGAGATTTTGTACGTGTTCAATACGCATAACCACAGTGATCACACCAACGGGAATGCGGCCATCGAGCGACTCACAGAGCGCCGCGCCCTCCTTTGCGGCAGCACAGACCTACTGACAGGCCTGCGTGTGGTTGACGGCGCCGTGTTTCCGCTGGGCGGATTGGAAGCGAAGATCATCCATACGCCAGGGCATACGCCCGATTCTATCTGCATTCTCGTTGGTGATGCGGTATTCACCGGCGACACGCTGTTTGTGGGCAAGGTCGGCGGGACCGATTTCGCCAGCGGCGCGGAGGCGGAATACGCATCACTTCATGAGAAGCTGCTTGCCCTTCCCGATACGACACGCGTTTTCCCTGGTCACGACTACGGCACTGCTCCCACGTCAACGATCGGAAATGAGAGACTGGCAAACCCGTTTCTCTTGCAGCCCGATCTTGAATCTTTCGTCCACCTGAAGCGAAACTGGCTCTCCTACAAGAAGGAACACGGGATCGCATGACACCCTGGTACGAAAGCGCCTTTGGTCGCGAATATCTCGCGCTCTATCCTCACCGGGACGATGCCGAGGCTGAGCGGGACGTGCGGTCGATCGTTGACCTGATTGCGCCCAACAAGGACGAACCCTTGCTCGATTTGGGTTGCGGCGCGGGGCGACACCTGATGGCGCTTCACCGCGCCGGATTCACGGCATTGGTCGGTCTCGATCTCTCGGCGGATCTCCTCGCGGTTGCCCGCGAGCAGCTTGACGAAATCGGCGCCGGCTCAGTGGAGCTGGTACATTCCGACATGCGCGCCATACCGTACGTGGCGTGCTTCGCGACGGCCCTGTCGTTGTTCACCTCGTTCGGATACTTCGCCGAGGCAGGAGATGATCTGGCGGTGCTTGCGGGGGTGAACCGCGCCCTCAAGAAGGGAGGGACGTTTCTCATCGACACCCTCAATCGTGATCATGTGATCGCTAAGCTTGTTCCCCGAGAAGAAAAGACGCTCCAGGATCGTGTCTTGCACATCGAGCGGCGCCTGAGTGCCGATGGCAAGCGCGTGGAGAAAGAGACGCATATCATCGAGAATGATGGAACGGAGCGCGTGTTCCGTGAGTCGGTGCGGATGTATACCGGTCTTGAGATGGAGAACATGCTGCGGGAAACGGGCTTTGAGAAAGTGAGGCCGTATAGCTCGTTGCGTGGCGATCCGTATCGGCCGGAGAGCGAGCGGCTCGTCATTGTGGCGAAAAAGGGAGGCCGACCGTGATCGAACGCGTTGATACTTCGCGTGTCTATCCGGAGAACAAGCTATATCTTGACTACATTGCCGGTGCCGCCAGCGCCGTCTCGCTGTTCAGCCATTCTCCCGAGCAGTTTGCTCAAGCACTGGCGCAGCGGCGCAGGGTTGACTACCCGCGCGCGACAATTTCAGACCTCCTCCGCGAATACAATGCCGGCATCGGTGCGTCCTCTGCCACGCTCGCGAATATCGCTTCGCTCAGTGACCGATCGACGTTCTGCGTGATCAGTGGCCAGCAGGTCGGGTTCCTTGGCGGTCCGGTCTACACAACCTACAAGATTGTAACGACGATCCGTCTCGCGGCGTCCTTGGAGGAGCGATTGGGGGTGAAGGTGGTCCCCATGTTCTGGCTTGCGGATGAGGATCATGACTTCACTGAGATTAGCCATACGTATGTCGCCAAGGGCGATGGCGAGGTGGGGAAGATCAGTTTCGACTGGGAAGGGCGCGGGCACCAGATCGCCGATCTTCCCATAAGCGATGAGGTTCGTAGCGCTTACACGTCGTATCTGGAAGCACTGCCGGCGTGTGCATACAACGCGCAGATAGAAGAGATATTCGCCCCGAAGCCGGGAGAGAACTACACCACATGGCATGCCCGCCTCTTCGCGCAGATCTTCTCCCGTTGGGGGCTGATCATTGTCACTTCAACGATCTTGCGAGCTCCGGG
>CAZRQM010000103.1:2164-4676 GCA_964602385.1 uncultured Thermotogae bacterium
GTCCTTGGACCGGGAGAAATCGCCTATCACGCGATGTTGAAACCGCTGTATCGTCTCTTCTCGCTGCCGCAACCGATTGCCTTCCCGCGCGAAAGCCTCACGGTGATTACGCGCGCCGAGGCGGATCTGATAACGCGTTTCAAGACCAATGCCAGCGCCCTTCTCTCCGGTGAGTTCTCATCGGAGGAGGCGAAGCGCGCACTCGCCCCATCAGACCTGAAGAAGGGGTTCGCCGACGCGCGCGACGCGATCACGGCAGGACTTGCTCCTCTCAGCCCGCTCGTCGAAGCGCTCGATCCGAGCCTAATCCGTTCATGCGAAGGAACCCGCGTTGCTGCCTTGCGTGCGCTTGCCCAGTTGGAGGATCGCACCCTGCGCGCCAATCTGGCAAAGCACGGCCTCTCTTTGGGCGCTCTTCAGCAGCTGCGAAGCACCCTCTTGCCACGCGGTCGGCTGCAGGAGCGTGTCTTTCCCCTTCCGCATTTCATCAACCGCCATGGCACGACATTCGTGGAGAGGCTGGTTGCATTGGCCGAACTTGACAATTCACATCATCGTGTGCTTACATGGGAGGATGATGACTGACGTAGATGTAGTTGCCTTTGGAGCACACCCGGATGATATCGAGCTTGGCTGTGGAGGAACGCTCGCCAAGCTGGCTGACGCCGGCAGGGCGGTCGTGTTTGTCGACCTCACGCGCGGGGAATTGGGGACCCGCGGGACAGTCGAGATGCGACAGCAAGAAGCGTGCGAAGGCGCGCGTATCCTCGGCGCGGTTGCGCGAGAGAACCTTGCGCTGCCCGATGGCCGGCTTGCGCTCACCGCGGATGCGAAACACAAAGTGGTGGACGTGATCCGCCGCTTCCGGCCGCGCTTGGTCTTTGTCCCTTATTTTCGCGACCGACATCCCGATCATGTGCATGCAAGCGAGATCGTCTACGAAGGCACGTTTCTTGCGGGGCTCCCACGATACGTCACCGGGGATGCGAGCCACCGCCCCGACCAAATCCTCTATTACATGGGCTGGGAGGAGTTTTCCCCGTCGTTCATCGTCGATATCAGCGAGCAATTCGAGCGGAAGATGGAAGCAATCTTGGCCCACGCGTCGCAATTTACCCTCACAGACCCCGCTTACCCCGAGACCCGCCTCACCTCCCCCGCGACTGACCACTTGATCCGCAGTCGGATGGCGCATTACGGGGCGCTGATCGGAAAGGAGTATGGCGAGGCGTTCCTCATTCGCGGGGTGTTGGAAGTCGATGATCCGCTCAAGCTGCGGTTCTCATCGTTCTAGGAGGAGGGAGAATGCGCATAGGAATATCTTGCTATCCAACTCACGGTGGCAGCGGCGTGGTCGCCAGCGAGCTCGGCAGACACCTGGCGGAACGAGGGCACGAGGTTGCGTTCATCAGCTACGCAACTCCCCTGCGGTTGGGAGAACTCCCCCCGCGTGTGAGTTTCCACGAGGTCGAAATCGAGCACTATCCGTTGTTGAAGAACTTCCCTTATACCCTGGCCCTTGCCTCCAAGATGGCCGAGGTGGTGCGGATGAAGGACCTGCAGATATTGCACGTGCACTATGCGATCCCGTTCGGTGCCGCGGCGCTCCTCGCAAAACAGATCACATCAGAGAGGGATCTGAAGGTGGTAACCACCCTGCACGGGACCGATATTACTCTGGTCGGGAACAATGCTTCATTCAAGCCGGTGACAACTCTGACAATCGAGAAATCGGATGCGGTAACAGCCGTGTCGCGCTTTCTGAAAAGTGAGACCCAGCGCCAGTTTGGGATCACACGGCAGATAGATGTTGTCTACAACTTCACCGACCCGAGACGATACGAAAACGAGAAACCGCCGTGTATGCCGCGTAAGTGGCGCACGGGCCCGTCCACGCTGATACACATCTCCAACTTCCGACCCGTGAAGCGAATCGGCGATGTTATCCGGATATTCGCGCGTGTCTGTGCGGAGCTGGATGCACGCTTGATACTTGTCGGTGATGGTCCGGAGGCACCGGTGGCGGAAATGCTGGCGACAGAACTGGGGGTACGGGATAAGGTGAGCTTCCTCGGAGTGGTCGATCGCGTTGCGCCCATTCTCAAGGATGCCGATCTCCTCCTTCTTCCGAGCGCGACTGAGAGCTTCGGCCTGGTTGCTTTGGAGGCGATGACAAGCGGAGTTCCCGTCATAGCAAGCGATATCGGGGGAATTCCCGAGGTGGTCGAACACGGCATTAGTGGCTATCTTGCGCCGGTGGGAGACGTTGAGCTGATGGCTACGGAGGCGATCAGGCTCCTCTCCGATTGCGATCTTTGGGAGGCCTTTTCCGCGGCGGCGCGGAAACGTGCCGTGGAGATGTTTAACTACCGACTGATAGTGCCACAGTACGAGGCGATCTACGAGCGGGTGCTGGGTGAATGAGAAGATGGCTTGTGGGATCGATAGATGCGTGTTAATGCAGATCCTGTAGCAGTTTTTCATCGTAGGATCCTTGGCCCCTTGACACTAG
>CAZRQM010000104.1:0-4594 GCA_964602385.1 uncultured Thermotogae bacterium
AGACGCGTTGTCGTCCGCTTTCGGGGCAAAGAGAGAACGGGGATCGTCCAGTCGCTATCAGAGAAGAGCGACCATCCCGGCCCGTTGGAACCGGTGTTGAGCGTTCAGCCCGATCCATCGTTCACTTCAGACGCGTTCTCGTTCTGCCTGGACACAGCGATGCACTACCTCTCCTCACCCGGCACATTTGTCAATCGGCTCCTGCCGCGGTCGGCAAGCACTCATAGCGAGAGATACCTTCAAGCTGCTGGAAAGCTGGATGAGATAGCAATCAACATTGAATCACGCGCCAAACGTGCCCCCCGGCAGGCAGAGGTGCTCCGTTTCCTCCTGGCAACGCGCGGCCCGTGCACGGAGACTGATCTGAGAGAGAAACTGGGCACGCCCACCAATGTCATCGATCGTCTACTCGACCTTGGCCTGATCGAGGAGGCTCCGGCGCGATCTGCGTTCCCACGGATACCATCTCCGGAAGAGACAAGACCGGCAAAGCAGATGATGCCAAACGAAAAGGTCCACACCCTCCTCTTCTCTCGCTCTCGCATGGCCGAATACATTCAGGCGATCGAGGAGACCCTTGCCGGGGATGAATCAGTTCTCCTCCTCGCACCGGAGATTCTCATCGCGCGAGGAATCTTTGCCGATCTGCGGCGATCCCTCTCCTCCGTCCCGATCGCCCTTTATCACAGCGGACTTGCCGAGGGAGAGAAGGGGCGTGTGTGGAATGATGTTCGTAGCGGCAGGGCACGCATCGTCGTCGGAACGCGTTCGGCCCTTTTCCTGCCATTTCCTAAACTTGGTCTTGTAATCGTCGATGAGGAGCAGGACCGCTCGTACAAGCAGGATGAGATGATCCCCCACTACCACGCTCGCGATGTGGTGGTAAGGAGACGCGACATCCGAGCGATCTTCGGATCGGCCGCTCCATCGATTGAGACCTCTTATCGAGCGCAGCTGAAGGAGATCGGCCTCCTTCACAATCCAGTGGCACCGGGGCGTTCGGACGCGACCATCATCGACATGCGGAAGGAGAAGGGGACATTGAGCGATGCGCTGCTCGATGCCATAGCTGAAACGCTGGCCACGGGGAAACGCGCGTTGATTGGGGTGAACGCCCGTGGGCACTTTCAAGCCGTACTGTGCAAGAAGTGCGGTCAGCCGCTTCGCTGTCCGCATTGCGGGGCCAACCTCACCTACGACGTACGCTCGGCGCAGCTCGTCTGCCGCGTGTGCGGGATCGCACAACCACGGATGGCGTGCCCCAACTGCGGGGCTCGCAGCCTGCGCTTTGTCGGAATCGGCAGTGAACGCATCGAGGAGGAGATGCGGGTGCGTTTCCCCGGCACGCGCATTGCGCGCATTGACGGAACGTGCCTTACCAGCAAGACCGCACTAACGCGGGCAGAAGCAGCGATCGAGGGCGCGGCAGAGATCATCATCGGCACACCGCTGGCGACAAAGGGGCCTGTGATCCGCGATCTTGGTTTGGCCGCGGCGATCGGATCAGACGCCATCCTCGCCCGGCCGGACTTTCGCGCCGCTGAACGGACGTATCAGTACCTCACCGGTATGTTCGGGCGATTGGACGAAGATGGACGTGCAATCATCCAGACGAGCTATCCGGAGCACTATGCCGTTGTCGCCGCAGCCCGTGCCGATTACGACCTGCTCTACAGTCGCGAGATCGCCGAACGCGAGGCGATGTTCTATCCTCCATTCTCTCACCTCGCACGCCTCCTCATACCACACGTGAGCAAGGATGACCTCCTGATCCACATACTGAGCGAGTACGACGTGCAGATCATCGGACCCGCGCCACACCCCAGGCATCACGGACAGGATATCGTCCTGATCAAGGGGAAGAACAGCGACGTTGTGTGCGCAGCCTGTGCACGGGTACGCGCGGAGATCCCCGGCAAGAGCGGTAACATCGTTGAAATTGACATCGATCCTGAGCAGCTCTAGCTTAGGTGAATCTCGATGATGTCCTTGTCGGCGAGCACGTGCGTCGTTGGAACCTGCTGACCGTCGAAGCGGCCGGACCCCCAAACGCGAATGTACTTTAGACGATCGACGAACTCGCGGTGCACTGCGCCCACGGCATCGAGCGCCATGCTCCCCGCGGGGAGTACGTACGGCTCCACCATGTCCGCCGGTTTTCCCGGCAGCTTCGTGTACACGCGGATCACGTTTAGGGCGAAGAATACCTGCTCGCGCAGGTTATCAAGCCCCGTCCCATCCACCGGGGAGACGACGATCACCGGGAAGAGATCCGAAAGCTCATCCACTCTCGATGCGAGATCACCCAGATCTCCTCGCGTGAGCACGATCCGGCATGGGACATCCCGCACGCGCATCTCCTCCTCCTCCGCGTTCTCCCGCTGCTGGACGAGCCTGATGTGGTGCTCTTCGAGGAGGAGGAGGATCTCTTCCACGGCATCGACGAGTTCCTCGATCTGCTCGCTACCATCGAGGGCAAGGAGGGAGAGGTCCGACTGACGCACGATGCTGTACAGCCAGGATTCGCTGTATTCGGCACTGATCGGTGGAAGGTCGACGAGCTGGATCTGCACGTCCTCGAAGGCCATCATCCCGGGGAGAGGGAGGATGGTGGAGTACGGGTAGTCGGCGACCTCGGGGTGGGCATTTGTCAACGCGGCAAGGAGGCTCGACTTTCCACTGTTCGGCGGTCCGAGGAGAACGACCTGTCCCGCTCCTTCACGCTCAATGTGGTCAAGCTGCGGTCCCTTGTGGTGCGACGATTTCGTGTCCGCTTCCTTCAGCTTTGCGATCCGTCGCTTGATGTCGGCCTGCATATGGTCCGTCCCCTTGTGCTTGGGGATGGTAGCAAGCATCTTCTCGAGCGCAGTAAGCTTGGCTTGTGTGTCCTTGGCAGCGTGCAGCTCCTCGCGCGCCTTCAGGAAATCGGCTGTCAGGTTGGCCGGCATACGATTTCACATCACCTCACTCGTTGTGTGGAATCCTTACCGTGCTCCCGCCGATGAACTCCCGCACGACCGCATCGCCGGGGATGAGCGAAAGGTCGTTCACCTGCTGCATGCTCAGGCCTTCAATCGCATCGAGAAGCTTGCTCACCCGCTGGTATCGGATGCGCGCATCAAGGAACGATGCGTACTGATCGAGGCTGCTCGGCTCCGGCCAGACGCTGTTGCTCCCGGAGAAGAACGGTTTCAACGCGGGGAGGTCAAACGGCATCCCTCCGTTCACCACGCAATCGGCGAGGCCCTTGAGTGGGATGATGGAGAACAGTTCACCCTGACGCACGTAGTGCCAGTGGAGGAGGGTGGAGAGCGGGGGATGATTTCGGTGGGCGACGTCGCGCAGAGATCGCCGCAGGAGACGCACGTCCTCGAAGCGGGTCAGTCGCTCCCCGCTCCAATCCATCTCCACCAGCGGCTTCATCATCGCACTCTCGTAGAGCGGATTCATCGCTTCGATGTACAGCCGGAAGATGAACTTCGGATCGATCCCCTCGATCATCGGCGGGTAGAAGCCATGCAGGCAGTCGAGAAGGAGAATCTGATCCGGCTCGCGCGAGACCTTCTTCGTCGCAACGCGCCTCCCCTTCTTGAAGCTGTACACCGGTTTATCGATCGTCTCACCGGCAAGCAGGGCGCGTAGGTGCGCGTTTAAGAGCTGAATATCGAGCGCCTCCGGGGTCTCGTAGTTGCGGTCATTTATCCAATCGCTCGGGTGCTCGATCAGCGGCCAGAAGTAGTCGTCGAGGTTCAGCATCAGGAAGCGTAGCCCCTTACCGCGCAGCCGATCGGTCAACTTGACCGTGGTCGTCGTCTTTCCCGAGGATGACGGCCCGCTTACCCAGATCATCTTTATCTCGTCGCCGGCTTCGATCCGCTCTACGACCCTTGATGCGGCCGCATCGAGCGAGGCCTCGTACGCTCCCAGTGATTCATCGATCAGCGACTTGATCCTCCCGCTTCTTACAATCTCGTTCAGTCCGTCGACCGTGTCGCACCCGTGCGCGCGGTTCCACTCCAAGAGCGGCTCCATCTGCGAAGGCGGATACCCGTTGCGGACAAACTGCTCCTGCGTTATCGCTCCCTGGCGTACCCAGTGATGTCCCCACCGAAAGGTGGTGTAGGCGTCCGCGGCGCGCGTGAATCCGGTGCTGTGCAAGACGTGCAGCACGACGTCCTGGATCTCCTCCACCGTTGGCGGGAAGTTCGCCACCAAGTGATGTGGATCCCCGTTTAGGACAACGACAACAAGGTCGGAAAGAAACGCGGCGATGCCGTCATCGCTTACCCCGGCAGCGAAAATCCTATCGTTGATCCCTTCCAGATAATCCTGTTCGAAACCACCGATTGAGTCCGCTGCCCGCCGGATCGCATAGGAGACTCTGTCCTGATCAAAGCTGACCAAGGCATGATTGCGCTTCATCACTTTACCAATCTTGTTTACAACTGCCATAGCACCACCATTATAGCGCAAACCGCATCAACGAACGATCCGGGCTCACCTTTCATCATTCACTCCGGCCCTTTGTCATTTCAAGTGGGTAACTAAGGAGAAAGAATCAAACGCCACGACCGTCACAGAGATGCAGAACTGC
>CAZRQM010000105.1:0-4584 GCA_964602385.1 uncultured Thermotogae bacterium
CGGGACTGATCACTCGTACCCCATGCACGATCTCGTTGATCCGCCGCGCTGGCACACTGATGTCCTTTGCCAAGCGATACTGGCTGATCCCCATCGGCTTCAAAGACTCTTCCAGAAGTAGCTCACCAGGATGAATCGGTCTGGTTCCTTCTCAGTCATAATCGCGGCCCCGAGTTTCTGTGTATCGTAAAGATACTCTCAAAATCTGGATTAGTAATCTGAAAGATCCGCAATATTGGACAGAACGGCCTCCTCCAGTGTTCGCAGCCCAAGCGCGCGGGCAATAACCATCGCCTGTTGGTAGTTCTCCAATGCCTGGTCGTACAAACCCTGGTTGTGGTACACTCCCCCAATGTTGTTGAGCGTTGTCCCTTCCCCCGCCCGGTCTCCTACGTCACGGGCAATAATTAGCGCCTGTTGGTAGTTCTCCAATGCCTGGTCGTACAAACCTTGGTTGCTGTACACTAGCCCAATGTTGTTGAGCGTTGTCCCTTCCCCCGCTCGGGCTCCTACCTCACGGGTAATAATCAGCGCCTGTTGGTAGTAGTTGAGTGCCTCTCGGTACCATCCCTTTTGTTGGGCTTCATCTCCGTCCGCAACAAGTTTGCCGAATTCGGACGCGTGGGTATCGGTATAAAAAACTTACCGATAAGTCAACGCGCCCGCACCCAGAATTATGAACGTGACAAGGCCTACCAAAGCCCAGCTGTGCCATTTCGGATATTTTTTCTTCTTCTCGCCAAGTCTTCTTGGTGTTGATTTAGAGGTCAAATATGCGAAGACTATCGTCCCCAGTACGCAGAACGCCACGATAAGGAGACCATGCTTTTTCAAAGCCTCGTATGCAACAGCAATAACCGAAGTGACACCAAGAACAAGTACCCCACTGATTATTTCACGATTCCACTGGCGCAATGATTTTTCCAAGAACTTCATTAAACCACCCCCACTCTATGTACCACCTACAGTGAGAGGGTACAGATTACACTCGCCTGCGACAAGAGGGTGAGGGACGTATTATCCAGCAACCTCACGACGTCTCGAAACTCAGCTGGCGTCAGTATAGTTGAGTGAGCTATGCGGCCGGTAGGTGTTGCACTAGATTCGCAACACAAGATTTCTTGTGTTGCAAGAACTAAGGTTTAACTGCAGTGAGCTCCGAAGAGATCGGTAACTGGCTGACCTCTACACACGCTTCTGCCTTCAAAGCCAGCGAGGGTGCCAGCTCCCACAATACCTTGCCCGTACCCACGGAGACTGGGGCCATCCCAACACTTGTCCATGACTACGAGCCGGTCTGAGTACGATCTTCGACAATGGTAATCAGTCCCAGAGTCGTGACAACAACCAGTATCGCAGCAAAAGCAAGCATAGATCCGTTTCTCACAGTAGTACCGCCTCTACACATACGGCAATCTCTGGAACCGACAATCAAGTCTTGGCTATCACCGGCAGCCACTTACCCATACTACTACGATATGACCCCCTTGCAGAATTAAAACAAGCTCTCCCTCCGCAAAGGGAAAGCCAACAACAGCCAGATCTCCACGGGATTGCCAGTCTGTTCATGGCGCATTGAGGCAAGGCAGAAAAAAAGGCGCGAAGCTATGACACTCGCTGTCTCACTCGCCAAATCACTCAATCCATCAATTCCTCCCTCAACCTGTGCGTGCTCCGCGTACTCTGCAGTGAAAGCTTTGGTCTGTAAGTACCGGGGTTTTGTGCAAGCGTCGCTGTAGCTGCTGCCTGTGTGCTACGCTACTTGAAACGCCTCCCCTTTCGGCCTATAATTAGCAATTGATATACTTGACTGCTAATTCCTGGAGGTGATGGCAATGATCAGATTTGACAAATTGACTGAAGGCGCACAGGAGCTGTTCCACGAGGCACAGGATCTGCTAACGCGTTACAAGCAGAACCAGCTCGACGTGGAACACATCTTCACGGTCTTGGTAACCAAGGAGGGTGTCGGGCGTGATATCCTGCAGGAGATGGGGATCAATCTCGCCGGGTTGGCCAAGGATCTCGATCTCCTGCTGAAGGATAAGCCAACCGTGTCCGGCCCGGTAGGCACGCAGATCTACATCACCCCGCGCTTGGATGCCGTAGTTAGCGGAGCACAGATAGAAGCGGAGCGGCTGCACGATGAGTTCATCGGGGTTGACCATCTCCTCCTCTCGATCGCGCGCACGACCGATCTCAAACTAAAACGGGTCCTCGACCGTCACGGCATCACGCCGGAGGCGATCTACACCGCGCTGCGCAGCGTGCGCGGGGAGCAACGGGTGACCGACCGCGATTCCGAGGATCGCTATCAGATCCTGAAGAAGTACTCTACGAACCTGACGGAGATGGCCAAGCGCGGTGAGCTGGATCCGGTGATCGGCCGCGAAGAAGAGATCCGCCGCATGGAGCAGATCCTCTCCCGCCGCCGCAAGAACAACCCCGTTCTCATCGGCGAGCCAGGTGTGGGAAAGACCGCGGTCGTTGATGGGCTCGCGCAACGGATCGCCAGTGGCGACGTCCCGGACTCGTTGAAGGGCAAGGAGATCATCGCCCTCGACATTGCGGCAATGGTCGCCGGCTCCAAGTTCCGCGGTGAGTTCGAGGATCGCCTCAAAGCTGTGATCAAGGAGATCGAGGCCGCCGCCGGGAAGATGATCGTGTTCATCGACGAGGTTCATACAATAGTCGGCGCCGGAGCCGCTGAAGGGGCGATCGATGCTTCCAACATGCTGAAGGAGCCGCTCTCCCGCGGGAAGTTCCAACTGATCGGGGCGACAACGCTGAACGAGTATCGCGAGCACATCGAGAAAGACTCCGCTCTCGAACGCCGCTTCCAGCGCGTGTACGTTGGCGAGCCGTCGATCGACGAGACGATGGAGATACTGCAGGGACTGCGCGGGAAGCTGGAAGAGCACCACGGAGTGAAGATCACCGACGAGGCGATCGAAGCGGCGGCGAAGCTCTCGGAGCGCTATATCTCCGACCGCTTCCTCCCGGACAAGGCGATCGACCTTGTCGACGAAGCAGCGAGCCGGATCCGTGTTGAGGAGAGTGGCGAAGAGGTGACCGAGGAGCAGATCGCGGGGATCGTCTCCCAGTGGACAGGGATTCCGGCAGAGAGGATGCTCACCGCGGAGCGGACGCGCCTCTCGAAGATGGAGGATCTCCTTCATGAGCGCATCATAGATCAGGAGGAGGGGGTGCACGCGATCGCCGAGGCGGTACGCCATTCCCGCGCCGGGCTCTCGGATCCACGTCGCCCGATCGGCACATTCCTCTTCCTCGGGCCGACAGGAGTCGGGAAGACCGAGCTCGCCAAGTCTCTCGCCGCGTTCCTGTTTGGAAGCGACAACGCTCTCCTGCGAATCGACATGTCCGAGTACATGGAGCGGCATACCACCGCACGCCTGATCGGTTCCCCGCCAGGGTACGTCGGATACGAGGAAGGAGGACAGCTCACCGAGGCTGTCCGGCGCCGCCCGTACCAAGTCGTGCTGTTCGACGAGGTGGAGAAGGCTCACCCACAGGTGATGAACCTGCTGTTGCAGCTCCTCGATGAGGGTCGCCTCACCGATGGCCACGGACGCACGGTTGACTTCCGCCACACGATCATCATCATGACGTCGAACGTGGGGAGCGAGTACTTCACTGAGGAATTCTCGGAGAAGGATGTGCGCGAGAAGATCGAAAAAGAGCTAAGAGGCACCTTCCGGCCGGAGTTTCTGAACCGGATCGATGAGACTATCATCTTCCACCCGTTGTCAGAGGATGCGATCGCCAAGATCGTCGAGCTAAAGGTTGATCTCCTCAACAAGCGCCTGGCTGAGCAAGGGATCTCCCTAACACTGACCGATGAGGCGAAGAAGATCCTCGCCAAGAAGGGCTATGATCGCAACTACGGTGCGCGCCCACTGGAACGTGCACTGAAACGTCTGCTGGAGAACCAACTGGCGATGAAAATCGTCTCCGGCGAGGTGAAGGAGGGCGATCACGTCACGGTCGATGCCGCGGCGATGTCCGACGTCCTCGTCATCCGCACACAGAAACGCACCTAGGCTCGGGCACGCGGTGTCCGGCCTGCTGGTGAGCAACACTGACCCTGACAAGCCTACAAGCTGTCGGTTATTTGGCAGCTTGTAGGCTTACATAGTCACACAAGGACGTATTAGACTATTCTTAATCCCTCTGTTCTTCGTCCTTGAGATACTCAAGAATTGCTTCCACCGCGAGGTAGCTGACCGAGCGGTCCTGTTCGTCCGCGAGAGCAGCGAGTCGCTCGATGGGACGATGCTCTATCTTGTTCCTAGGAACGTAGATCGATACCTTATCAAGTGTCTGTTTTGGCACGAGAGCCTCCTTCTAATTTGAATGATTGGGGTATTATACACGCTGCGAGGTAGATTATCAGTGCCGCGCATTACACCACTTCACTCCACGGTGAAGCATCCTCTGTTATGCACGTGCTCGAACTCCCCTTTCACAGGTAGTTGTGAACCCGTTGCGTAAACCTTTTCTACTGTCCGCCTTCAAGCTTAACTCCTGTTTTCAAGCATTTTACCGCAGAGGTCTGCCTAGGTC
>CAZRQM010000106.1:0-4581 GCA_964602385.1 uncultured Thermotogae bacterium
CGAGTTTCGCTTCGCAAAACTCACAGAGCTCCTCACCACTCGAAGCAAAAGCAAAGCTGGGGCAGGTCCATCGTGCAAGTCCTGCCCCAGCTTTGCTTTACCCCCGAGAGGATTCGAACCTCCGACCTACGGTTTAGGAAACCGTTGCTCTATCCTAACTGAGCTACAGGGGCGTTTAGAACTCTTCAAGCATCAGGTACAACTGTTTGGCCGCTGCTTGCTCGGCTTCCTTCTTGCTCCGTCCGCGCCCGCTCCCACGATGACCAGCCACGGCGACCGTCACCGTAAATTGCGCGCGGTGCGCCTTGCCGTTCGTCTCGCTGACTGCATAGGAAGGCCTGCATGAGAACAGGCGCTGCGCCGTCTCCTGCAACAGGCTCTTGTAGTCACCGGTGGCGGACTGTTCGTTCATGCAGCGCTCGATCTCGTCCTTCAGGTAGCGCATGACGAACCGCGCCGCGTAGGAGAATCCTCGTTCGAGGAATATCACACCCATCAGTGCTTCAAACGCATTTCCCACGTTGTTTGCCCGCTCGCGGCCTTGGTTTGCCTCTTCCCCCTTCCCTAGGCGCAAGTACTGCGGAAGGCCGATCTCCTGTGCCTTCTCGGTGAGCATCGGTCGGCTGACCACTACCGACTTCGCCTTGGTCAGTTGCCCTTCATCATCGTCCGGGTACTGCTTGAACAGGTAGCTCGTCACCGCGAGCCCAATGACCGCGTCGCCGAGAAACTCCAACCTCTCGTTCGATCCGCGCGGATCATTCTTCTCATTTGAATACGAGCTGTGGAGAAAGGCCTGTTCCAACACTTCTGGAGCGATCTTCAGGCGAAGCTCCTTCGCTAGCTCCTCAATGGGTTTTGCTTTCATGATATCTACTTCCTTTGCTCGACCATCCTGAGGACTTTCCACTCGGCAGTCGACGTGTCTAGAACATTATCCGCTCTTCGGCACGATGTGGCAACCGTACTCGATGGTACATGGCGAAGATTGAGCTCTTTCCGCATGGGAAAAGGGATGTTCAGGAAAAGGGGCGCGAGGAAAGGGGAGGGCGGGCCCTTCCTCGCGACAACAAGGAGGTTTTGTTTTCCGTCTTGATTATGCCTAGTTGATCGAGTTCTTGGACAATGCTCGATACGGAAGGTCTGGTTTGTGCGCCGCCAGCAGCCGCACATGGCCGAAGTAATAGTAGTGGGCCTCGAAGCGGTCGAATCCGTGGGCACTTAGGATCTCCTCCCAATTGCGGCGTACAAAGTCAGTCGCTAGCGGACACTCTGCCCGAAAGACCATTCGCACTGGCCATGAGGATTCGCTCGGTTCGCACTCGGCGTAATCGAGGATGAGAAACTCACCTCCGGGGCGCAAAGCCCAAAAGGCATTCTCGATGATACTCTCCCGATCCTCCTGCACAAACCCGTGCACGACAAATGACATAAACACCTTGTCGTAGGCTTCGCTGTAGGGAAGTGGCTGATCGATGCGACGCTTTTCGAACGAGACGTTCTCGTGGCTGTGGCAGCGATGCTGCGCTTGCACCAGCATTTCTTCTCCGATGTCGAGTCCGAGAATGCTCCCGTTGGCGGAAAGATAGCGGTGCATAAGGCACGCATTGCGACCGGTCCCCGATCCTAAGATCAGAATGTCATCATCGGGCACGATGTTCATGTTGTGCGCGACACGCCTGATGAACAACGGATAGGTACCCGCGGTGATCACGTTCATCAGCAGGTCATAATGCCGGGCCTCAAAACCGGTGACCTCCACCTTAGACACAGAACGGTCGAGTATCGGTAGCCGTGTCGTCTTGCCGTTTCCCCTCCCTGCGGGAGGTGCATGCTTGCGTTGAGAGTTCATTGGAAGCCTTAGTATACCACCTGTGGCTGGGTGCGAGACATCTCTGGAATTCTCGCACAAGGATCTCCTCGCGGAGCTCTTTCCATGGCGCTATTCAGCCTCTTGAGAGCTACGGGCTAATTGAGATCGAGCGCACCATCGCACTTCGGTCGAAGATCACCACTCATGCGCGCCGTAGTTGGCACGCTGGAGAAAGCGAGCTACTGATCGACATCAGGCTTCTTTCGCATCACCTTCTTCATGGCACGTCGTCGCTTCTCAGCGAGACTCCTCCTCTTAGCGCCGCGAGAAACGTCTGTCGGGATACGGACAGGCGTAGGTTGAGATAGTGCTTCCAGTTTCTCTCGTAACTGGTGTAGCGCGATCTGTTTATTGCGATACTGACTGCGTTCGTCCTGGCAGACAACAACTATCCCCGTGGGGCTGTGGCGAAGCCGCACCGCCGTCTCTCGCCGGTTGACATTCTGTCCCCCTGGCCCACTGGACCGAAACGTGTCCACCTCGCACTCAGCGAGGAGATCCTCATCAGAGCCGGGGATCATGAACTCTGCCACGATTCACCTCCTGCCAATAGTGCGTGATCATTGCCCAACAAGAATCAGAGATAGCTGGTGCTCCTGCGGACAGGTCATTCTCCCCTTCATGGGGTAGGGTCTGGCAGTAATCCCAACGAAAGAAGCTGCTCGCGTAGGATGAATGTCGTACTAGGAGTGGCCCAACTATGGTCCTTCATTTCGTCAATCACAGAAAGAACCCGCAACGCAGCTTCCTCGGGAGATATGGAACCTAGTTCAATGAGATCGGTCACAAGATGGTAGTTCTTTGTAGCAAGATTACCGTGCTGCTCGATTTTCACAGGCCAGCCCAGCTCGGAGCTGAACCAATACACACATTCCCGGTCAAACACACCACTGCGATTCTCGCTGTGGTCAGTGATTACTAGTTTCTCGCAGCAAACAAACTTCCCTGCTAGCACATCAACGTCTACACATTCATCTTGCATCACAGTCAACTTCTTACTGGTCTCTTCCCCAATAGTTGAATTTGGAACCTGCCAATTCTCCTCGACTTGCGCTCCCTGCGGCAAACTTTCCCAGCGGGCGGCATCCTGGAACATAGAGTTGTATCCCTTAGTAGTGAGCGCGCCAAGGTGACGCAAGACCGTTCCTAGAGTTACTGTTGTCTGGCTATTTGCGTGAAATACCTGCCCGAGTACGTCAAGCTCGTAATGATACAGTACGCGGGTGGTTTGAAGGACATAGATTGTACTAGTGGTAGTAAACGAAGGGGACTGTTCCATAGATCCCTGCCACACCCAATAATCACCGGCTTCCCATCCGCTTGCCAACAAGCCAACACCTGGCAAGATGGCTAGAATGGCCAATACGAGAGCTGCTCGTGCTAACTGCTGCTTCATCGTGATCACCTCAAAACTTATCCTATCCACAGAATACGAGCCTTGCAAATCCGTTGCGCTAATATACGCAATGGTATCTTATGCGGTGTCCTCTATACGATATCGGGTTTCGAAAGCATTGACTAGCCAGAGTGATGTCAGAGCTGGAAGCCCCCTCTAGCTTGCTCTCTGGAAGCGAATGGTCCGGGGGGCGGCGGGGGGCACAGGCGTGTGGTCTCTGTAGCACGGGTTTAAGGCACCTCCTTGAGTCAATCTTCCAGCAGGCGGAAGCCGGCCCGTTCGATGTTGGCGATCAGCTTCTTGCTCTCGCTTTCGATGAACTATGGGGTATAATGGCCTAGGGTGACCGCCTGGGCGAAGTTTCTGATCCCCTTCTCCTCAAGTCTCTCCGTTCTTGTCGGATTGACCTCGTCCCACTGCGCGTCCCGCTCACGGTAGAAACTACGGACCTCATCGTCTGACGGGATGTGGTACCGATTCCGATGGACGACATCATTGAGTGGGAGATGGGGCCGTAGTGGCAAATCCTCATCCGGATAGCCGATGAACACGAGCCCGGAGGGGAAGACGTACTCCGGGGCACCCAAGACCTCCTGCACGTTTGTGGAGAGGATCGTCCCCACCCCACATAGACTGTGCGCCCAGCACGAGGCTCTCCGCGGCGACGACAACGTTCTGGAGGGCGATCACTGCATCCCAGTACGAGATGAACAGGTTGATCGCCCGATCGTTGCAGAACGGGGCGTCGTGAAGCTCGAACCAACGCTTGAGCCGGTACTGGTCGACGAGTGCCACCACGGCGATGGGAGCGGAGGACCCCAGCTTCTTGACGAGTGCTGGCTTATCGACGACTGCGAACGAATAGGCTTGCAGGTTCCCCGCGCTGGCAGCGCGCGTCCCCGCCTGTAGGATGAGATCTATCGTCTCATCTGGCACAGGATCGGGCTTGAACTTACGAATTGAACGATGATTCAGGAGAGAGTTGATCCCCTGATTGGTCATGTCAGCGACCTCCGAGACAGAGATTCAAGGATCGTACAGCATCTCAAGCGGTAATGGGCTCAATCTCTTGCCTGATTCGCATTCTCGAAAGCCTGAATTTGGATCTTATCGCCATCACTGTAACCTCCTTGGAGAGTGATGAAAGCTCATCCAGTTGTTCTCATCTACTGTGCTCAAGTGACCATCCTCACGGGTGCGCATCATTCCAACAGACACACTGTATGAAGGAGATGACGGGGGCGGCAGTTCAAAGCACAGCGTTGGCCAGCAGTTGCAGAGCAACTGCCAAGCTGCTCAGAACGCTGAGCAG
>CAZRQM010000107.1:0-3205 GCA_964602385.1 uncultured Thermotogae bacterium
GAGTCGATTTGGATCAAAAAGCCTCACCATCTGCTTTATTGGTTCGATAAGCGAAAAAGCTATGAGAGAAGTGAGTTCTTCAGCTGCTTGAGCTGATAATGCGGCTTCCTTGCTTCGTTGTTCTATGTCATCGACTTCTACATAGGCATGTTCCAGGGAAGAGGCATTCCCGCACCCGCCATGGAAGACCTTCCCTTCAAGAAGAGTGCTCGCTCCCATGCGGACGTCATTTTTCACGCCTTTTCTCAGGGCGATGTAGCTCATCACCTTGTCCTGATAGCCCATCAGGTGATTCTCCGCTAGAGCCATGAAGTTTACATCCTTGTCCATAAAGATGGGGATATGTAATTGCTTTTCGAGCATCGATTGCACGGGCACGTGCTTCCATTGTGGAAGGTTTTGGCCAGAAATGGTGATCTCGTTTCCTTTGAGGAATGCGGGGACTCCCAAGCCCATGCCGATGACTTGATTAAGGCTTTTCTCTGCATTACGCAGCAGCTCTTCGGTTTTGTGTGTAACGACAGACAGGGCCTTCTCTGGCTTGGCAATGTCGGTCTTGGTAAGGGTAGAGGTTTTCGAGAGGATCGCTGATCCATCCAACTCACACAGGGTGAGATTGAGTTCCGGCAGTTCGAGATCGCCTCCGATGGCGTAACGAGCAGCGTTGTTGAACGCAAAACGTACGGCACGCCGTCCTCCTTCGGACGGGCCATGACCATTGCGCACCAACAGATTCTTGGAAAGGAGATTTGCGACTGCTACCTCGACTGTGGGTCGGCTGAGGGTGAGTGACTTGCAAAGCTCGTTTCTTGTGAGCGAAGAATGTTCTCTCAACGCAAGCAGGACACGAATGACGTTGTTCTCTCTTACCTTCCGTGTCGTAACCGCGTCGTGTGGCATATGCCCCTTCTGTAACGTGTTTGATATAGCTTTTGCAACGATCTTTTATAAAAGATGCTGACATTACCCTAGCACAATTATCGCCGATAGTCAAGAGGAAGGAAGATATCAGCGACCGCAAGCAGCTTGTGTCGATCACTCACGCGCCTTTGGGCGTGTACCTCCGGCCATCTCTGGGGAAGAGTAGGGAAATTGCGCCCTTGAACCTCGTGATCCGTTGTTGCCAATGCCCTCGAGTGGGCGTACACTTCCGGGAAACCACCATAGACAATACTTCACATTGCAACGTCCATAACGAGGTATCAGCCATGAATACGCTACTAATATTCGGTATGCTGCTCACTGCGGGGATCATACTGGGGGAGCTGGGGGAGAAGCTGGGTTTCCCGCGCGTTACCGGGTACATCCTGGCGGGCGTCTTGCTCAATCCTGGGATCTTCCACATTGTGCCCGTCTCCTTTGTTCAATCATCGGAGCCGATCACGAATGTCTCTCTTGTTCTTCTCACCTTCTCCGTTGGAGGTACACTCGCCCTCGGCCCATTGCGAGAGCTTGGAAAAGGGATCGCGTTCATCGCGATCGGCGAGGCGGAGCTAGCCGCGCTCCTGGTAACGCTTGGTTCCTTGGTCGCTCTTCCGCTCATCGCTCACATTCAAGGTGCGACGTTCATCGCCACATACCTGCCGCTTGCTCTTCTGCTTGGCGCGCTCGCTTCTCCAACCGATCCTTCGGCGACACTGGCGGTAATGCACCAATACAAGGCGAAGGGGCCGGTATCGTTCACCATCATGGGCGTTGCGGCTCTTGATGATGCCCTTGGAATCATGAACTTCAGCATTGCGACCGCTCTTGCCGCCATCTTCAGCGCAAATACGACCCTACACGTCGGATCGCTCCTCACGCCGCTCGGTGCCATTGCTGCGTCGATCGCCCTTGGTGTGGCATGCGGTCTTATCTTCCACTTCGCCACGGGTGCACTTCACGATGTTCCAGAGGGCTTGTACATCGTCATCATCCTCGCCATCCTTTCCCTTTGCTACGGGCTCGCCACTCTACTTGATCTTGACCAGTTGCTAGCCACGATGACGGTGGGGATCACTGTTGTTAACTTCGGACGACAGCGGGATCGCATCTTCCGCCTGATTGAGGATTACGTCGAGCCGCTCGTGTTCGTTCTCTTCTTCACGATCAGTGGCATGTACCTCGATTTTTCGGTTCTGCTCAAGTTTCTTCCATTCGTGTTGCTCTTTGTCGCGTTTCGCGCTATCGGCAAGCTCGGCGGGACATTTGCCGGAGCAAGCCTCGCGCACGCATCGAAGGACGTGCGTCGGTTCACCGGCTGGGGGCTTCTGCCACAGGGTGGAATCGTCATCGGGCTTGCGTTGATCATGCGGCAGAACCCGGCGTTCGCCGATATCAGCGACATCATCGTGAGCGTAACGATTGGAGCGACGGTCATTCATGAGCTGATTGGGCCTGTCACTTCGAAGCTGGCGTTGCAGAAGGCGGGAGAACTGCCCGACTTGGGTCATCACAGCGGATCCCAGTAACCTCTGCTCAAAGCGAGTATCCCTCTCCGGTTTCTGCTATACTACGCGGACAAGGAGGGAACAATGACAAAACGATTCTGGCTGGCTGTGCTAATCGTGGCCGTCCTGTGGCTGCCCGTGCTTGGTGTTGATGAACTTGCTGTCTTTCCACCAAATGCGAGTGCTTACGCTGCTAGCGAACTTGCGGCGCTGCAGAGCGCAATCACCAACATTCAGGACCTGCTTGACGACTACGGGCTCGGCTCCGGTCGCTACTTCGCCTCAACGGAATGGATGAGCGCTGACTTTGCTGCCTACACGGCAGGAATCCTGGCCTCTAATGGGTATGAGACCCGTCTCGTCGCGCAGGAGGGTTGGCCCGATGGTGAGCATGCCTGGGTCTTGGTCGGGATTGTCCTTCCCACGCGTACGGTCTGGATTCCCGTGGAGGCGTCGCCCGCAATGGGGAAGTCTCAGCAGATTCTTGGTGCGATACCAGAGTATGTTGACGATGCGGGGCAGGCGTGGTTTGAGAAGGAATACGCAATGTTTGCTCGAGAGATCGTTCTGCCCGGCAACGTTTCGCCCGTGGCGTCAATCCGTATAATCCCCACCCAAGGAATCGCCGGACAGGAAGTGACATTCATGGGCCTTGCCTCTTACGATCCTGATGGTGAGATAATTCGCTATGGCTGGGACTTCGGAGGGCTGGAAACCTCGACGCGGAGCACGGTTCGTTTCGCCTTCACCGCGGAGGGGACGTACAAGATCGTACT
>CAZRQM010000107.1:3305-4578 GCA_964602385.1 uncultured Thermotogae bacterium
TCATCCGCCTGCGCACGCAGTGCGCTTGCTTGTGCCTGCGGATCGGGGTTGTATACAGGTGAGGCATATGCGGGTGGCGCATACGCTGCGCCGTATCCCCAACCAATGCCTTTTCCATAGCCGCGACCGAGACCGGCACCCCTACCACCACCTCGACCAAAGCCACCGCCACGTCCGCCCCAGTTGTTCATGTAGCCCGGGACAGGACTTCCGCTACAGTATCCTAGTCCACGACCGGTTCTTGGGCCTAAGCCCTGCGGTCCCGTACGATCTCCTAGTGGCATGATCCACCTCCGTTATTATTTATAGCATATGCACAGTATATGCTTATGAAGGGACCCTGTCAAGGGGCAGGCACGTCATGAAGTGTGGTTCACTACTGCCGACTTGATGCGCACTTTACGACGTTTGCCATGATCATCGTCGTCGTCATTGGCCCAACGCCGCCGGGAACGGGTGTTATCAGGCTTGCTCTTCCAGCCACGCCCTCGTAGTCGACGTCCCCCACTATTCCAGCAGGCGTGACATTGATTCCGATATCGATCACCACAGCACCCCTCTTCACCATGTCTGCTGTGAGGAAACGTGGACGCCCAACAGCGACGCACAGAAGATCGGCGCGCTTCGTGATCGCCTCCATGGAACGGGTCTTGGAGTGGCAGATTGTGACCGTTGCTCCCTCTGTCAGAAGGAGGAGACTGAGCGGCCTTCCCACAGAGAGGCTGCGCCCGATCACGACCGCTTCCTCGCCAACGAGGTCCACGCCTGATTCGAGGAGGAGCTCCATTACCGCACGCGGCGTCGCAGGGAGGAGGACATCGCACTGTTCGCTCAACTGTCGGTAGCCGGCCACGCCTGCCCCCTCTACAAGCATGAGCCCCATGCTCAGCGGGTTGATCGCGTCGATGTCCTTTTCGGGAGAGATGGCGCGCGCGATCCTCTCCCGTGAGATGTGTGATGGCAACGGCAGTTCGACGAATATCCCATCGACCTGCGGATCGATGTTTAGCTTGTGAATCGCGTCTAGCACTTCTTTCTCGTGCGTCTCCTCTGGAAGCTCGATGCCGGCGAATCTGATCCCCAGTTTCTCGGCGAGTCGTGCCTTGGCACGGTAGTAGACGCTTGCGGCACTGTCCTCACCAACGAGGATGCGAGCGATCGTGGGGATGATGTCTTTGCTCGCAAGGTTCGCCACCTCACGGCGTAGCTTCTCCTGCCGCCTACGCGCAATGCCTCGTCCGTCGATGATTGGCAACGCCCGCCTCCTTCTAGT
>CAZRQM010000108.1:0-4570 GCA_964602385.1 uncultured Thermotogae bacterium
GGCCATTGCACGGGCACTAGCCATGTCCCCCAAGATCATGCTATTTGATGAGCCTACCTCGGCACTAGATCCGGAGATGATCAAAGAGGTGCTCGACGTGATGAAGGAATTGGCTCGAAGCGGCATGACGATGATCGTTGTCACTCATGAGATGGGCTTTGCACGGGAAGTGGCAGACCGGATCATATTCTTCGACTACGGACAGATAGTCGAGGAGAACACTCCTGAGGAGTTCTTCCATAACCCGCAACACGAACGTACGAAGCTCTTCCTATCTCAGATTCTGGATTACTAGGCAATAGCGGCCTTCCTTGGATTCGTCGCACGAGTCCGTCATTACCAGGATCATACCCTCTGGTGCTCGCTCTGCACGAGAAACAGCCCGTCCCTTCATGCTCATCTTGTATGAGACAACTCTCTCACTTGATAACGACACCGCAAAGCAGTATTCTTCGCAGCGATAGTGGCAGTCGTTTTAGCCTATGGTGCGACTTCCTTAGGGAAGGCGTATTTGAACGTTCTGCCTCGATTAACTAGCAGTACGGAGGTGATGGAGATGGCAGATCGAGAAACAGGTACCGTCAAGTGGTTTAATGACAGTAAGGGTTATGGCTTCATCGAGCGCGAGCAGGGTGAAGACATTTTTGTTCATTTTGGAGCGATTCGCGGTGAGGGTTACCGCACGCTGAAGGAAGGACAGAAAGTAGAGTTTACGGTTGCTAGCAGCGACAAAGGCCCACAGGCGCAAGACGTCGTGGCTATTTAGTAGTAGCTAATAACTTCATTTAACATGATACGGCACACCACACAGGTGTGCCGTATCTTTTTTCCCCTCGTTAGGGACAGGGCAAGCTATACCCAGAAGCCACCTCTTCCGATTTATCCACGCACTACACCTGAATCGCCTTCCACGTTCCCGTGCGAAACTTCCCGGCCATCAACGAGGACATGGTGATCCAGTACACGAGCTCGCCAATCCATGCGCCAGTGATACCGAGATGCAAGTGTATTCCCAGGAAGTAGGCGACAGGAAGGTAGAAGAGCGAGCATCCGATCACCTCAGCGAGCATCACGTAGCGTGTGTTCCCGGCCCCCTGTAGGGACTGTTCGAGGACCAACGATATCCCGCCAAACGCCTGCGTCAGCCCTAGGAAGATGAGTGGGGTCCGTCCGAGAGCGATCACGGCAGGATCTGACGTGTAGATCATGAATATGAACCGCGGGAACACAACGAACAACAGACCAACTCCGGCCATCAAGTAAGCCGCGAGCTTCGCCGCGTCCCAGGCAAACACCTCCGCCTCATCCGGTTTCTTCGCCCCTAGGTTCTGGCCGACAAGCGTCATCGCCGCCACGCCGATCCCGATCGCTGGCATGATCGACAGGCCGATCACCGAACGGATGACGTTGCTCGCCGCAAGCTCCAGCGTGCCAATGCGTGCAACAATGGAGAAGAAGACGAAGAAACTCCCATTTGACATCAAACGCTGCCCCATCACCGGCAGGGAAAGGCGAATGATCGGGCTGATACGAGAGACAGCGTGCAAGAAGTGCCGATACAGACGGTAGCTAACCCGATATCGCTTCGCAAGACTGATCCCGATGAAGTACGCAGATCCAAGAGCAGTGGCAAGCGACGATGCGATCGCCGCCCCAGCGATTCCCATCTTGGGCGACCCGAAGTTTCCAAAGATGAGAGCGTAGTCAAGGAGAATGTTGGAGACCGTAACGAGAATTGCCGACACCAGTAGCTGCCTCGTGTCGCCAACCCCGTTGTAGAAGCCGCGGTAGACCATGTTCAACAGGAGAAAGACAGCCCCGAGAAAGCGATAACGAAGGTAGATCGCCCCGAGTCGAGCAACCTCGCTCTGCTGCGAGAGGAGTGGCGAGAGGAGGCTGGCAATCGCTCCACTGGCCAGTACTAGCGGTATCCCCGCGATGATTGCGAGAATGAGCCCGGCATTCAACACCTGCCCGCACTGCAGCACTTCCCCCTCACCATAGCGTCGCGCGGTCAGCGTCTGCACACCGATCCCGATCCCAGCAAGCGAGAAGACTATCGCAAAGTAGGCAACGCCACTGATTCCTGCCGCGGCAAGGGGGATCGATCCCAAGCGCCCGAGCATTGCCGTATCGACAACGTTCAGCAGAGTGATGGAGATCATCCCAAGCGCCACCGGATACGCAAGGCGAATCACCGTGCGTACCCGCACTGGATGAGGTCGCATCCTTTGCCATAGGTGTGAAAGACTATTCAAATCTATCCCTCCTCCAGCATGATCCCACGGTGTCTCGCGCTGCCGGTCTGAACCAACAGAACCCCCGCGATCGCCGCCGCTGTCCCCAGCCCCTTCAGCAAGCTCAGTCTCGTCCCCATGAGCAGCACCTCCGCAAACAGGGTTATCACGGGAATGAAACTTGCCGATGCTGCGACCTGCGTTGCCGACAGGCGCGTGAGGGCGTAGTGCAGTGCCAAGAAGGCACCGGCAGAGCAGAATACCCCGAGGAAGAGGATCTCTGACACCTGCATCGTGGTGATCGTCATCACCCAGCTCCAGCTATCGGTCGCCGCCAGCGGGCCGAAAATCAACAGCGAGAACATGAACTGATAGAACGTTAGCTGCAACGGCGTAATGCGCCGCAAGACGTCCTTGATCAGCACGGTGCGCACTGCCGCGCACATCACCGCCCCAAACACGAGCGCATCCCCAAGCACCCTTGCCCCTGATTCGTGCAGCCCAGAGACAACGAGTAGGAATATTCCACCGTAAGTGACGACGAGACCTAATCCCTTCCGCCATGTCGCGTGCTCCTGGTGCTTGCCCAACGCGATGAGAAGGACCACTGTGGGGATGGCGGCGATGATAACGGAAACGTGGCTCGGCTGCGTGTTTGCCACGCCGAAGGTTTCAAACAGGAAGTAGCCGATGGGGCTCAGTATTGCCAGACCGGCGAGGACGGCAAGATCATGCCGCGACACGGCGAGTGCCCGCATCACCCCTCCAATTGTGCCGAGCAAGATCGTGGCCACCCCGAATCTCAGGAAGAGGAGGGTGAACACAGGCACATGCGAGACCACATCCTTGATTGCCAGGAAGGAGAAGCCCCATACGAGCATCGCGAAACCGAGGGCGAGATAGACAGACACGGATCTCTTGTCGCCAGCCACCACCCCTCCCCCTTTCCAGAGCACGTTGTTGTGCAGGGTCGGATTGTCCTTCCTCGCGCGTGTTCACGCAACCCGATTGCACATACAGACACATGTCTTGCGTTGAAATCCCGATGCGGGTGGAGCAAGTGAAGGGATGCCGCTACCATAACACCTTGTGCGTGAACACGTGCCTTGAGGAGGAGCCATAGACCGCATTACCAACATCCTTAGAAAAGCCGAGGAAGAACGTGTAAATGGTAGATTAGAGCAAGCAAACAGGCTTGTTCTGAATGCCATCTACTTGGATGAGACACGTGCTGATGCGTGGGCCATGCGCGCTCGCATCGCCCAAGATGAGCAGGTGGCACAGGCTGCGTGGAAACGCGCCGTCTCCCTCAATCCAGCCTACGGCCGCGTCGAGCAGCACATCCAAGGAGGAGCTGCCCCACGGTTGGAGGGAAGTCGCTGGTCGAACAACAAGCGCAACTTGCGCCTGTCCGGCTCAGTGGGGTTGCTTGTAGCTCAGCGTCTCGCGTTCGGCGTCCTCGTTCTCCTTTCTATCATATTCCTCACCTACCTTGGACTCGACATGGCGAGCGGCACCGCTCTCTACCCGGCCGCGGGTGAAGCTGCCCGAAGCACCGTTTCCTATCTGTCGCACCTAATGCGTGGCGACCTTGGCCTCTCCCACGCGGGAAGCGTCACTCGGGTGCCGGTTCCTGTGTCACAGATGGTCAGCGAGCGAGTTCCCCGCAGCTTGGGGCTCCTCGCCTGCTCGCTCATTATTGCTGCAGTCACCGGGATCAGTTTGGGCGTGCTCGGGGCTATGTACCGCCGATCGCGCGGGGCGCTCGTCTTGCTTATCGCATCGATCACGGGGATGTCCGTCCCCAGCTTCTTCGCGGCTCTGCTGTTGCAGCTTCTTGTGCTGCGACTAATGGGGGTATTTCATCGCGCGATTCTTCCGGTGGGCGGATTTGGCTGGGACGCACACCTCGTTCTCCCGGCGATTGTGTTGGCCGCTCGGCCAGTCGCTCAGATCGCGCGAATCACGTTCGTCAAGCTAAGCGAAGTCCTTGACGAGGATTTCGTGCGCACCGCGTACAGCAAGGGGTTGACAAACCGCGGTGTCCTGTTTCGTCACGCGCTGCGCAACACGGCTATTCCGATCCTCACGACTATCGCCGTCTCCCTGCGCTTCTCGTTAAGCAGCCTACCGGTTGTCGAGTACTTCTTCGCTTGGCCTGGGGTCGGTTTCACGCTGCTCAAGGCAATCTCACAGCAGGATAGCAGCTCAACGGTGGCCCTCCTCCTTATCCTGGGTGTACTGTTCATCGTGGTAAACCTCCTCTTGGAGATCTCCTATCGGTTCATCGACCCTCGCTTGCGCGACCAAACACCCCTTCACACGGAACAGAG
>CAZRQM010000109.1:0-4527 GCA_964602385.1 uncultured Thermotogae bacterium
CCGGGAGGAGGAAGCGCGGAGAAGCCAGTCGGTCTTGTCTATGTTGGATTATCCACTGTACACGGCACGGTTTCGCGCCGCTTCCAATGGCAAGGCAGCCGCATCAGCAACAAGGAAAGCTCAGTCCGCGCGGCGATGGAACTGATCCTCTCCGAACTCACACAAGGAGGATAATCTCCCAAGCTAGTCACTCAGCCGCACGGCGGTACCGTAGGCGAGGATCTCGGCAGCACCGGCCATCGTTTGCGAAGTAGTGAAGCGCACTCCAAGGATCGCGTTTGCCCCTTTGCCTTCCGCATCACGGATCATCCGGTCAAGTGCCTGATCGCGGGCGTCACTGAGCATGCGAGTGTAGTCCTTGATCTCTCCCCCAACGATGTTGCGCAGACCCGCCATGATGTCGCGCCCCACGTTGCGGGCACGGATGGTGTTGCCGCGCACAAGGCCGAGGACTTCCTCGATCTTACGTCCTTCAATCGTCTCCGTTGTCACTATAATCATCCTTCTCCCTCCTTCGTTCAATTATCAGACCAGCAAGTGTGATCAGTAGTCCCGCCGCGCCAACGAGGATGACGACCTTGAAGAACAGACCGAGTCCCGGGGCGGTGATAATGACGCGGACTACGGAGTAGGCCGCGTATCCACCCAGCAGGACCCCGGCGGCGATCATCAGAAAGTACCCGAGCTTGAGCATCTTACCCTCCCTAAATCTGGCTCCAGTCCCTTCCCGCCTGCACCTTCACTTCCAGTGGAACGCGAAGGTCCATCACTCCTTCCATCTCGCGCTTGATCGTCTCGCCCGCCCCCGGTACGTCATCTTCCAGTGCTTCGAAGATGAGCTCATCGTGGATCTGGAGGAGCATCTTCGCCTTGAGGGTCCCCCGTTCAATCAATTGGTCGAGGTTTAGCATGGCAAGCTTGATGAGGTCAGCGGCGCTTCCCTGAATCGGCGTGTTGACCGCGTTTCTCTTGGCAAAGTTGCGTGCGGTGACGTTCTTCTCCGAGAGCTGCGGGAGCATGCGGCGGCGGCCGAGGATCGTCTCGGCGTAGCCCTTCTTTGTTGCCTCCTCCACCATGCGGTCCATGTACACCCGCGCCTGCGGATAGGCGGCGAAGAAGCGATCGATGTACGCGCTCGCCTCCTCGCGCGAGATCCCGAGCTCACGGGCCAGGCCGAACGGGCTGATTCCGTAGATGATCCCAAAATTGATCCGCTTGGCCGCGCTGCGCAGTTTGTCGGTAACCTTGTCCTCGGGGACGGCGAAGATGCGGCTAGCGGTTGCCCTGTGCAGGTCTGTCCCCTCGACAAAGGCGGCGATGAGGTGCTCGTCCCCCGACAGGTGCGCCAAGAGGCGGATCTCGATCTGCGAGTAGTCAGCGCCGATGAGAAGAGCTCCATCCGGAGCGACGAACGCCCGCCTGATCCGCTCCCCCACCTCGGTGCGGGTGGGGATGTTCTGCAGGTTCGGATCGGACGAGGAGAGCCTACCGGTGGCGGTCGATGTCTGATGAAAGGAGGTGTGAATGCACCCGGTGTCAGGGTTGATCGCCTCGGGAAGGCGGTCGATGTAGGTGGTGAGCAGCTTCTGCAGCTCGCGATACTCGATCAGCTTTCCCGGCAACGGGTGCTGCACGGCAAGCTCGCTTAAGACCCGTGCGCTCGTCGACGGGCCGGACTTTCCTTTCTCAATCACCGGAAGACCAATGTGGTCAAATAGAATGTTTGCCACCTGTTTGGGTGAGTTGGGGTTGAACGTCTCGCCGGCAATCTCGTACAGGTCGTTCTCGATTATGACAAGCCTCTCGCGCAGGTCGCGCCCCTGTGCGGCAAGAACTCTCTTGTCAACGAGGATTCCATTCTTCTCCATGCGGGCCAGCACACTCACAAGCGGCACTTCCACTTCATCAAACAGGCGTGTCGCTCCCACGCGTTCTAGGCCAGCGACAAGCAATTCCTTGACGCGAAAGACGATCTCCGCATCCTCGGCCGCGTAGAACGTCGCTTTATCGACAGGCACCTGTGAGATCTTGCCGTTCTTGCCGGCAAGCTCGGTGTAGGAGAGCATGCTGTAGCCAAGATAGGTCTTGGCGATCTGCTCCAGGTTGTGCCGCCGCTCTTCGGGGTTGATGAGGTGGGAGGCGATCATGGCGTCAAACGAGACCCCGCGCGGATAAAGCCCGTTGCGGTAGAGCACTATCAAGTCGTACTTGATGTTCTGCCCGATCAGGCGCGGTCGTTCCCCCTCGATGTGCGGCCGCAGGGCGGAAAGGACCGTCTCCAGCTTCAGTTGGGTCGGCGCACCGAGGTAGTCGTGCTCGACCGGGATGTAGTAGCCCACGTACGGGCGGGGTGAGATCGCGATCCCCACGATTCGTGCCCGCATCGGATCGACGCTCGTCGTCTCCAGATCGATCGAGATCTCATCGCGGCGCGAAATCTCATCCACAAGAGCGGTTAGTTCGTCTTCCGTCAGGATAGTGCGATACTCGGCTTTTCCTTCCTTTGTATCCTTCTTGGTTTCTGTCTTCGTGGGAGACCGTTCAAGGGAGAGGTCCTTCAGCACGGAGCTGAAGTTGAGCCGAGCGAGAAGATCTCCCAAGCCGCCACGATCGACCTTTCCCAGCTCGTAATCTTCCGGTACATCCCCAACTGCTATCCGCGGATCGAGGGTAACGAGGCGCCGCGCGAGGAGGGCATCCGCGGTGTATTCCTTCAGCTTGTCTCGTGTGCGGGCGTTTCGAAGTTCGTCGGCGCGGGCGATGATCTCATCGAGGGACCCGAATTGTGCGAGAAGCTTGACCGCGGTCTTCGGACCGATCGACGGCACGCCGGGGACGTTATCGGATGTGTCGCCAATAAGCGACAGGTAATCGACGATCTGCCCCGGTTCCACGCCGAAGTGGTCATGTACCCCGTTCGTATCGAGAATCTCCACGCCGCCAGTAGCTCCGCGCCCGCTCGGGCGCACCAAGTTGATCCGCTCATCGACGAGTTGGGCCAGGTCCTTGTCCGAGGTCACGATGAGAACGGGAAGTTCCCTCGCCGCGGCCTTGAGGGCGATGCTCCCCAGTATGTCATCGGCCTCCACCCCACGCTCGAAGATGATTTTGATCCCAAGGAGCGCTAACAGCTCCTGGATGATAGGAAGCTGAGAGGATAGATCGGAAGGCATCTCCTGGCGATTGGCTTTGTAATTGGGGTACATCTTGTGGCGAAACGTCGCCCCGCCGGCGTCGAATGCCACCGCCATATACTGAGACGGAAAATCGCGCATGATCCGCGTGAGGAAGCGCCAGAAGCCGTAGACCGCGTTCACCGCCGCCCCGTCGCGCGTCGTGAGGTCGCGGATGGCGTAGAAGGAGCGGTAGGCGATGGAGTGCCCATCGAACAAGATGACCCTCTCCTGCGGCGTGTCTTTAACGTGCATGAGTTCGTTCGCCGTCACGCTAGAGGTAGTCATGTTCCTCCCTGTTGACCCCCTGCAGGTCAAAGAGATAGCACAGAGCAAGGGCAAGGCCATCGGCCATGTCATCCGGCCGCGGTGTCTCCGCGAGTCCGAGAAGCTCCTTTACCATCGCTTGCACCTGCTGCTTCCTCGCCTTGCCGTATCCGGTGATCCGTTTCTTCACCTGCAGCGGCGTGTATCCGCGCACCGGCAGACCATGTGTTGCCATCAGGAGGACCCCACGCGTCTCGGCGGTGAGCATCGCCGTTCGCGCGTTGGTGGCGAAGAAGATCTCCTCGATCGCCACTCCTCGTGGGTGATACTTGTCGATCAGCTCTCGTGCCTCGGTATAGATGTCGAGCAGCCTCTCCGGTCGCGACATCCCGTGGGGAGTGGTGATCACGCCTCCGTCGATCACCACCCAGCCGCGGTCACTCGCCTGCACAACACCATACCCGGTGGTGGCGAGGCCGGGATCGAAACCGAGAGTCACCGGTTGCTCGATCACTTGAGGAAGTCTCGCAGCCGCACGTGGTCGTCGCTCTCCTCATGACAGTCATGGTCTGGATGCTCATTCAGATTGACCCCACAGACCGGGCACAGGCCCCGACAGTCGGAGCGGCAAAGCGGATGCGGTTCGAGCCCGGCGGTGATGAACCCGAGGATGCGGCTGACAAGATCGATCGAGCCCTCTCCCTCCGGAATGCTGATTCTGAACTCCTCGCTCAGGTCGACTTCCTCTCGCACAGGCTCCAAGCACCGCCGACACGGCTGATCAACGATGGTGTGAATCTCCGTATCCAGATAGAGCGTGGTGAGCTGCACGTACGCCTCACCACTCACCTGTACATCGTCGAGGAACGTAACGTTATCTGACATTTCCGTCGCCCGTTTCGCGTCGAGACTGATGTCTACCGGAAAGTGTTTCCCCGGATGTTCAACAAAGGTATCAATATTAAGTTGCATTATTTCGCAGACGGAACGCAACATCGACCGTCCGCCTCCCCTCCTTTACGTCGTGTACGCGGATTATGTCCGCTCCGTTGGCGATTGCAATCGCGTTCGCCGCTATTGTCCCCAC
>CAZRQM010000110.1:0-4405 GCA_964602385.1 uncultured Thermotogae bacterium
AAATGGAGGCTTCACGTGAAAAAGGTATCGCTACTATTACTGGTTGGGATCTTGCTTGCTTCGCTACTCGCGTTTGCTCAAGAGACACCGGCCCCCGCAGACACACAGACACAACCTTCCATAATTGCCGCAACCGTAGACGGCGAACAGATCAGCACGGCCACTCTGGAGGGGGCTGCTTCCATATCGCAGATCTTCCAGGTCGTGTTCTCTCAGCTCCCGCAGGCGTTTGGACAGACCCTCCTTTCAACTCCGGAGGGGACTGCGTTTCTCGACCGCTACCAGCGAGACATTCTGGATCAGATAATCGACAGTCGCATCATGGTGCAGCAGGCGGTGGCCCTGGGAATGAAGGCTGATGAGTCTCAGGTCGCCGATCAGGTGCAGTCACGCCTTGACCAGATCATGCAGCAGAATCAAATGACGATCGATCAGATCGATGCCGCTCTTCAGCAGCAGGGATCAACTCTTGATGACTACAAGACACGCTTGGCGCAGAGCATCCGCGAGCAACTGATGGTGCAGGCACTGCAGGAGTCCGTCACTGCGGATGTCACGGTGAGCGATGGTGACGCACAGGCATACTATGAGGCGCACCAGGCCGATTACACTAACGATGACGGCACGGTCAAGCTCCTCGCCGACGTCTCGGCAAGCATCAAAGATAACCTCCTCAAAACCGCCCAGGGAAATCGTTGGAATACCTGGTTCAAAGAGGCTAAGGATTCCTCCGAGATTACAATCCTGTTTTGATGTCTGTGTGACTAAGCAAGGATAGGAATGGATCATACATTGAGATGAAGAGAGTACTATTCATTATCTACTCGTGCATACTGGCAATTGGATCGGCGCTCGTTGGACTGGTGATCGGATTCATGATCATGCGGCCCAGTGCGACGGTAGCGTCGATCCTTGTTGTTATCGGCCTCGGACTTCTGGTTATCGCGATACTGATCGCACGCAGATATCGGCGCGGGAACGGAAATGGAGTAGATGAGTAATCAGTCTCTTGTCCGTTTGGAGTGGGTGACAAGCTTCTGATCGCAATAAGGGAACGCTGTTCTCTCGCACGTTCGCTTCGCTCACTCAAGGGGCGAAGGGCCCCGAAGCTATCAGTCGTCAGCAATCAGCTTTCAGCCCCGACCTCGCCCGCTCGGTCTCTCATGCCCCATCACCCGTAACCCGTGACTGTGATGTCTTTGAGCGCGACAAGCTCTCGATCACGCCCATTCGTTATCTAAAACAACGTGGCAGTCTGCCTGTTTTCAGAAGCGAACAGGGCTGCCACGCTCCAGAAGGCAGCAAGGAGGATCGAACAGCCCATGCGTGGACCGGTGCTCCCTCTCTCACACTTGTCACTCATCGCCCATCACTGCTTCGTCCTCTGCGAGAGTCACTCTGTTCCGTGCCGTATCTTCAGATACCGACTCGAAACAACAAAGAGCCAATGATCATCGGTTAGGGATCGATGACGCAGAAGCCAGTCCTCTCCGCCTTGCAGTGAGAGGAGAGGAGCTGCGCGTAGCTCTCCGCCCAGTGAGACAGTTTCTCTCGTGCTTCGTCCGCGGGGGCGTAGAGTACAGCGATTACATTCCTCGTCTGTTCGTTGATCTTCGTTGTCATCGCGTCCTTCACCGGGTTTCCGCACGGCCCCCATCCCGCATCGGTCCTCCGACAGATGAGAAGCAGGTCCTGCAGGTCGATCGTCTGCCCGGAGTTGTTGAACACGTACGCTTCGCCCGGGTGTCCCCGTCTGATCAGTAGATGCCTCCCCGCGATATCGGCATCGAAAATTGAACCGGGGAGACCGGAGGCGAGGCTGATCGCGTTGTTCACGTCGACCGGGCCGCTGACTAGAGGAAACTGATCGCCAAGCGCCGCCTGTAGAAGGAACTCGCTCGCCGGCTTCCCGCGTCCGCTCGCGTGGTACTTGCCGCAGCGGAGCATCTTGCGCACACGCTTGCGCATCTCGGCGGGCACGGACTGCTCACCGGCGCCCCGTGCCTCCAGGATCACTTCGGCAAGAAACGCTGGCGCAATTTCGGTTGGCAGCGGCGACGTTATCCCTTCCGCCCATATGAGCGCGGGGAAGACAGGACACGGTTGCAGTGAATCATCGAGTTCAAGTTCGTATTCCATCGCCGCTCTCCTTCATCTGCGAAGCAATAAGGTCGTACCCGTCCGCTCCTGTGACCTCCACATCGACGAACTGCCCAACGGCAAGATCACTCCCTTCAACGTAGGTGATGCTGTCAACATCCGGAGCCTGGGTGCGCGAGCGCGCAATCCACACGCCGTCTTCGTCTCCCGCTTCGTCGATCACGACCTCCATCCGTGTCCCGCGCAGGGAGGCATTGCGGGCAAAAACGATCTCCTGCTGAGCGAGCATCAACTCTCGCACGCGCTCTTCCTTGACGCTCTCTGGGATTTGATCGGGCATGAGGGCCGCCGGTGTGTCCTCCTCTTGTGAGTAGGGAAACACACCGACGTGCTCGAAGCGCAGGTCTTCGACGTATTCGAGCAGCTCACGAAACTGGACATCGGTCTCGCCGGGGAAACCAGCGATGAACGTCGTGCGGATGGCAATGTTGGGCACGCGCGCACGTAGCCTCTCGATCAGGGTCAGGCATTCGTCCCTTGTTACCCTCCTTCCCATGCGGCGGAGTATGTCATCATTTAGGTGCTGTAGCGGGAGATCGACGTACGGGCAGAGCTTGGGAATCTCCGCGTAGGCGTCGATCATCTCCGGCGGAAAGTGCGCGGGATGGGTGTAGAGCAGGCGAAGCCAGTGCAGGTCGGGAATACGCGCCAGTCGTGCTAAGAGGTTATGAATTTGCATCCCACCTGGCACTTCCGTGCCGTAGACGGTCGTGTCTTGGGCGATGACGTTGATCTCGCGCACTCCTGCCTCCACCAGTTCCTCCGCCTCAGCGATGATTTCTCCCGCCGGTCGACCATGGTACGGCCCGCGAATGAGGGGGATGGTGCAGTAGGTGCACCTGTTGTCGCAGCCATCCGAGATGCGCAGGTAGGCCGTGTGCGCTGGGGTGAGGAGGAAACGACCACTGTCGCAGGTTGACGTGAAGCCACAAGCGGCGAGTATCTCCTCGTCGTGATGCAGGCCGAACACACCGTCGACTTCGGGGAATCCGGCGCGCAACTCCTCTTCGTAGCGCTGCGCCAGGCATCCCATCACGATCAAGCGCTGACACCGCCCCTCTTTTTTGTACGTGGCGTAGTCGAGGATCGTGTCGATCGATTCCTGCTTGGCCGGCTCAATGAAGCCGCAGGTGTTGACGATGATGATTTCCGCCTCTTCAGGTGGCGCGCCAACGATCGCCCCAGCGGTGGCGAGACAGGCGAGGATCCGCTCCGAGTCGACCAGGTTCTTCGCGCATCCCAGACTCGCTAGGTGCACACGGGGCTTATTCTGCGCTGTATCACTGTCCACATTCATCTCCTCACCCAATCGTCTCACTCTGCCAGCACGACGACGACGTTGTCCGTTCGGCCTAGTTCTTCGTCGAAGCCTGTTTTGCAACGGAGTTTGTCGCTCGCTCGATCTCTTCAGCATTCCCCAGGTAGTAGTGCTTCAGTGCACGGAGGTCATCGTCGAGTTCATAGACGAGGGGAAACCCGGTGGGGATATTCAAACCCGTGATCTCGTCCTCGGAGACGTCGTCCAGGTACTTCACCAGTGCGCGCAGGCTGTTACCGTGCGCCACAATCAACACGCGCTCCCTCCGCTTGAGAGCGGGAACGACCACTTCGTGCCAGTACGGAAGCACCCGTTCCAGCGTATCCTTCAGGCACTCAGTGGCGGGGATCTCCTCTGATTTGAGGTGCGCGTAGCGTGGATCAAACCGCGGGTGTCGCTCATCATCGGGCTCCAGCGCCGGAGGTCGAATGGCGTAGCTGCGCCGCCACTGATGAACCTGCTCCTGCCCGTACTTCTCGGTCGTCTCCTTCTTGTTCAGTCCCTGCAACGCGCCATAATGCCGCTCGTTCAAGCGCCACGATCGGTAGACGGGAATCCACATCAGGTCAAGTTCGTCCAGCGTCATCCACAGCGTACGGATTGCCCGTTTGAGTACGGACGTATACGCCACATCAAACGTGTACCCGCCATCGCGTAGGATCTCGCCAGCCCGCTTGGCCTCGCTTGACCCGCGGGGGGAGAGGTCAACGTCCGTCCAGCCGGTGAACCGGTTCGCCAAGTTCCATTCGCTTTCTCCATGCCGAAGTAGGACCAGTTTCATGCTCATCATAGTCTCCTTTTCTCCATTCGCTCCGAACAATACGATGCCTGCCGGCTATGGTCCATCTGTTCAAACGCAAGAAGACGCACCGCATCACTGAATTATAGCAGCTGCAAGCGTCTATGAGCCACCAATTCGTAAGAACA
>CAZRQM010000111.1:0-1880 GCA_964602385.1 uncultured Thermotogae bacterium
CTGGCAGTAGTCCTCGTCTTCGTTCTTCTCCTGCGAGACAACCTTCCGCTCAGAGAAGAGAAATCACAGGAGAAAATGCGGATCAAGAACATCCCTCGTCCACTTGCCGTGCTGTGGGGGATCATCGTCTTGCGAGGAATGGCCGGTATTGCCTTCTCCGACTTCCTCGCTGTTCTCGTGACCGAGAAGGGAGGATCTCATCTCGTCGGTGGGGCAGCGATCTCCACCTTTCTCATCACCGGGGCGCTCGGAGGCCTACTAGCGGGCAGGCTCTCCGATCGGTTCGGGCGCAAGGTGGTGATATTCACTACCATCCTCCTCGCTTCCCCGTTCCTGCTCCTCTTCCTCCACGGCCCAACTTGGTCCATGCTTCCATCACTTGCCTTGGCCGGGCTGTTCCTGTTCTCCTCAACGCCTGTGGGAATCGTGGCGGCACAGGAGATCCTCCCCGGAAAGTCTGGCCTCGTCTCTGGCCTGGTAATGGGAATGGCGTGGGGAGTCGCGGGACTCACGCTGATGCCCGTGGGATTCTTCGCGGATCGCTACGGGCTGGTTAGCGTAATGACATGGATAGCTCTCATCCCCCTAGCCGCCGCGATCCTCGCTCTGTTCTATCACGACCCTAAGAGGGAAGACGTCTGAACAGAGCTCGCTCGTTCTTGCTCTTTGCTCAACGTCCTCCACATCTCTGCCAGAAGACGAGACTCTTTTCTCGCCCGCTCGCTATCGCTCACTCAAGCCGCGATCTCAGCTCTCAGCTCTCAGCAATCAGCCTTCAGCAGTCAGCTAGATGCACAAGATTCACTCGCTCCGTCTCTTCACTCATTACCTATCACTGTGTTTCTGCTGTTCTTTGCGAGAGAATGCTTGTCTTCTTTCGCATCACTCATCACTCATTACACATTACTGCTTCAAGCCGCTAGAGGAACCTGAGTGCCTCACGTGCCACGTGAACGCGGCGCTCATCCTCAAGCCAACGAGCAAGTTCGGGACGGACTACCTCCGGCTTCTTTCGCCCCAGTTTCCACATCGCGGCGGCAACGGCTCGCCACACGTATCGCCGCTCATCGAGGGAGAGCTTGCGCAGTACGATCAGCGCTCGCTTTACAAGCGGGGGCGCAGCCGAGGCTGAGAAGGCCATCGCCACGTTCCACAGCGTCTGCTCGTCGGTACTCGTCGACCAGTTCACCAGGTACTCGAAGGTGATGCTCGGATAGTGGCTGAGCATGGCGCTTCCCAGGGCAAACGGACCCAGGTTCCTCCTCACCACCTTGGCTCTGTCAACAAGGAGCGGCTCGATGAGTTTCAGGAGCGGTTCTCCCCACCCCGGAGTGCGCGACTGCGACGCCTTGATCACGGCGATGAGGATCGCTCTGCGCACGTTGTCTGATTGATCAGTGCGCCATTCGCGCAACACCTCACTCATTCCATCAAAGTCATTCCGTAACGCCCTTCCGCACGCATCCACCGCCGACTCACGCACGGTCCAATCGGGATCGTCGACAAGCCTGTAGAGGAGCGCAACCGACTTCTCCGGATCCTGCAGGTAGGCTTCGGCGATCAGCCCGCAGGCAACGTGGCGCGGTTCCGCCTCTTCGCAAGAAGCGAAGAGTTCCGCAACATGCAACAACGGTTCATCGTGATCGCTCATGCGCACAATCCGCTTCACCGCGTAGTAAACGTCCGGCATTCCCGCTCCCTGGAGCACAGAGGGCAGCTTCTCTAGCTCGCCTGTTTCGATCACTCGGTCTATCGCCTCGCGCATTCCTCTCCTCCCAGAACTAGACTTGCAGCTTCATTTAACTTCCAATCGCCTCGCGCGTCAAATTTCTCGGCTCTTTGTTATTCCAAGTGGGTAGCCAAAAAGGAAGGTTCAAGAG
>CAZRQM010000111.1:1980-4396 GCA_964602385.1 uncultured Thermotogae bacterium
CTCTTCGTGGTGAATCCTCCTCTGACCTCCGGTCTTGTTTCGCAACCGGCATCAGTCCTGTGCGAACCGCAATTACCCGCACCTACCGACTCAAAACCACGAGGGACCGATTTCCCTCGGTTGTCGAGGTTCCATCTTTCCACTAACATCAGCATCAGTTAGGAGGAGGGATATATGCGTAGATCAGTCTTCGTATTTGCACTCGTGCTTGTTCTCTTTTCGCTTTGTGTTACCGCCCTAGCGCAGGATACTGATGAGAACCTATCCGATTCTCGCGGCTTCGGGATCGGGATGCAGGTCGGGCTTCCTGTGGGAGGCCTGGTGAGCGCACGCTACTGGTTCAATCCCACCGTTGCCGTGGAGGGGATCATCTTCGCCTGGGGAGAGGCTAACGACTACTTCGGGGTCTTCTCCGGGCGTGTCCTGTACAAGCTGAGCGACACACCAACCGTTGATTTCTACATCGCTTCAGGTGCCACGTTCCCGTTTTCCGCATACGGGCATGATCCTGTGCTCTTCTCGGCAGCGGGAGGGATCGAATTCAACTTCGCGTTTGCCAAGAATCTGGCGTGGAACGTGGAGTTCGGAGGCACGATATCGAGCACGGGCAATCTCATGATGGCACTTGGAACGGGAATTCACTTTTACTTCTAGTAAGGAGGTACCGGGTGGAGCAAGGGGAAATGTATAAACCGTATCGCATCAAGATGGTCGAGCCAATCAGCGTTCCTAAGCTTTCCCAGCGCGTGGAACGAATCCGCGCCGCCGGATACAACGTGTTCAACCTGAACGCTGATGATATCTATGTTGACCTGCTGACCGACTCTGGTACTGGCGCGATGAGCCAGGCACAGTGGGCAGCGATGTTCCTCGGGGATGAATCCTACGCCGGAAGCCGCAGCTACGCTCGCTTCCAAGAAACAACGCACGACATCTTCGGCTTCTCGCACATCCTCCCCACGCATCAGGGGCGTGCCGCGGAGAATGTCCTCTTTTCCGCGCTGGTCAAACCCGGGGACATCATTCCCAACAACATGCACTTTGACACCACGCGCGCGAATGTCATCGCCAACGGAGGCGAGCCGGTCGATCTCGTGATCGATGAGGCGTACGATCCCCAAGCCGACCTCCCGTTCAAGGGGAACATGGACACGGATAAGCTCACCGCACTGATCCATGAGGTAGGAAGTGACCGTATCCCGCTCATCATGATCACGATCACCAACAACAGCGGTGGCGGAGAGCCAGTCTCCGTAGCGAACATCCGCGCGGTGAGCGAGATCGCCCACGAACACGGCATCCCGTTCTTCATCGACGCTTGCCGCTACGCGGAGAACGCATTCTTCATCCGTGAGCGCGAGGATGGATACGCACAGAAGGAGCCGATCGAGATCGCACGCGAGATATTCTCTCTGGCGGATGGGATGACGATGAGCGCAAAGAAGGACGGCCTGGCAAACATCGGTGGAATCCTGGCGATGAACGACGAGGAGATCTTCGCCGCCGCGCGCGAACGGCTGATCCTGATGGAGGGGTTCACTACCTATGGTGGCCTGGCAGGCCGTGATCTCGATGCCATCGCGGTCGGTCTGCGCGAGGCGCTCGATCTCGACTATCTGCGCGATCGCATCGGGCAGGTGCGCTACCTGGGAGAGTCCTTGGTAGAACAAGGGATCCCAATCATCGAACCGATAGGCGGACATGCCGTCTACGTCGACGCACTCGCCCTGTTGCCCGGCTTTCCCCAGTCGCAGTTTCCAGCGCTCTCCATTGTCGTTGCACTCTATGAGCAGGCAGGGGTGCGCGCCGTGGAGATAGGAAGCGTGATGTTTGCTCATCCCGACGACGAGGGGCATGTAGCATATCCCAAGCTGGAACTCGTGCGCCTGGCGATCCCGCGCCGCGTGTACACCCGCGATCACCTCGACGCCGTAGTCGATGGCATGACGCGGATTGGTTCCATGAAGGAGAATTTGCCAGGATATCGAATCACTGAGGGCTCCGGCCCGTTGCGGCATTTCATCGCTCGCTTCGATCAGGTTGCCCGCACGCAGAGGTAAATCGTCTTTTCTAGAACACTTTGTTTCAAAAGAGGAGAAGTATGAAGATTCTGATACTCACAAGCAGCCCAAACAGCGATGGCCTTACATCCGCGTGTGGAGAGGCGGCCCGTCAGGGAGTGATCGACAGCCGCAGTCCCGCTCGGGTGGTCAACCTAAGTGAACTGAGCATTTCCCGCTGCGCCGTGCACAACGACGGCTGGGGAACCTGCCACACCAAGCACCACTGTCAACTGCAGGATGATTTCCAAGACCTGCAGGAGACAATCGAACAGGCAGAGGGTTACGTATTCGTTACCCCCGTCTACTTCGGCGAACCGAGCGAACCGATGAAAGCGACGATCGATCGGTTGCGC
>CAZRQM010000112.1:0-2670 GCA_964602385.1 uncultured Thermotogae bacterium
CAAGCCACTGGTCTCTCTCACCTCAGCCACAAAGGCATCGATCTTCTGATCTTCGCTGATCGCGATCATCGGTACACCCGCACGCAACGCAAACTCCAACCCGTGTAGGCGTGATGATATCACGAGGTCCGCCCCTTCGAGTACGTGCATTGTATTGTCGATCGAATCGGCGCGCACGATACGGCAAGGAATGTTGAGTCGCGAAGCGATCTTCTCGCTGAGGGCCAAATCCTGCGCGGGGAAGAATGGAAGGAGAGTGACGGAGATCTTGGTCTCGCGGGAGACCTCATCGAGCATCTGCACCGTCTTCTCGACCATCTCGGCATCATTCTTCGCCCCTTTGAGGCAAAGGATAATGTGACGTACCAGCGAGGATCGCATAGGAGGAGCCTCGACCGGCGGGAGGAGGAAGAACAGGTCGCCATCAATCACCGCGTTCAGTCCCAATGTTCTCAGAAAGCTCACGCTTCCTCGATCGCGGCAGCCAATATACGATGTGCCCTTTAGCGCAACGTGCGTCAGCAACCGCGCAACGCGCCCGTCGATCGGACCGATCCCTTGACCGAGGAGAAAGACAGGTCGCCTCGCCATACGCGCAAGACCGATCAGCCTAAGGTAATAGAGGAGCGAGCGGCCGCTCGTCCTGTTCTGCAATAACCCTCCTCCTCCGAGGACAAGCGCCCGGCTGCGACGCAGTGCAGCGTACACATCCACTAGCGACCTACGATCGATCTCATCTGCTCCCTGTGGAGAAGCGGCAAGCCAGAGCGCATCGATGCCGCACCGATCGAGCGCATCACGCAGTGCAACACGGATTGCCTCATCACCGAGGTTTCCGAACCCGTAGTAGCCTCCCACGACGACCGATATTGCGCTCATAACAAGACGGTACCAGAGTGGCAACGCGAAACGCAAGGACGTTGTCTGTGTTGCATGGATGCTGCTAGAATTGCGCTTACAAGAAGAGGGAGGAAGATGGACAACGCAGAAGCGGGACGGATGTGGAACGACAACGCGGATTCCTGGACCGAACTGAGCCGAGCCGGGTACGACGTCTGCCGCGATCTCTTCAATACGCCTACGTTCCTCGATATTCTTCCTGACATCAGTAACCTTGATGGCCTCGACATCGGCTGCGGCGAGGGGCACAACACACGCCTCCTCGCGCGTCGAGGTGCGAAGATGACCGGAATCGATATCTCCGAGCGGTTCATCGGGCACGCACGTGCAAAAGAAGAACAAGAAACACTTTGGATCTCCTACCGCGTGGCGGACGCAGCTAACCTTCCTTATCCCGCAAAGACGTTCGATTTTGCGACTGGGTTCATGAGCTTGATGGACATCCCGGAGGTTGAGCGTGTCGTTTTCGAGGCGTATCGCGTACTTAAGCCGGGCGGATTCTTCCAGTTCTCAATCTCGCATCCGTGCTTTGACACCCCACATCGCAAGAAGCTGCGCAATGAAGAAGGCGAGGCGTACGCATTCGAGATCGGAGGCTACTTCCACAATCTGGACGGTGAGGTAGAAGAGTGGACATTCGGAGCTTTGTCAGCAGAACAACGCGAGAGCGTAAGGGAGTTCAAGGTTCCCAGGTTCACGCGCACCCTCAGCGAATGGTTGAACCTCATCATCGGTGCTGGCTTCACCCTTGAATGTTTTGCCGAACCAAGGCCGAGCGATGAGGTCGTGCGCGAACACCCGAACATACAAGCTGCGCAAGTCTTCCCCTACTTCCTCATCGTGCGTGGGAGAAAACCGTCCTAGACACAAAGGAGAGACCGAGTCTCTGTCATGAATGTTCCATAGTATCTCTTCCCTTCAGTACACCAAGAGCAAAGGCATCCTCGCGTTACACGCATCAGACACAACGTCGCAGACCAGCTGCTTGGGGAGTGCAATAAGTAGCACACCGCATATTGCACTCCCCCCTGGGCTACGAAAGCCGGTTGGTTACCACGCTCCCCCGAAACGTTGGGCCTTGCCTGCCCTGTGGAGTCCTACTCCACTAGGGTGGCCGACGTTCCTCCAGACAGATCAAAGCAGATCCAGCAACTCGTCGATCGAGATGTCCGCACCGTCCAAGATATGCGAGAGCGTGCCAGGATCTATGCTGGTATGATCGGGAACAACTACCTGAGCAAACGGTTCATCTCTGCGCATGATGACGTGGCTCCCTCTCTGTCGTTTCACATAGAAGCCAGCCCTCGCCAAGGCTTTTCGCAGCTCTTGCCCAGAAAGCCCTCGCGGCAGCTTGCGCATTACTTGATCTCCACGGCCAGTTCCACGGCCTCCTTACCCACTTCCGTTGGAATCGGCAAGCCATCTTCTAACAGCGCCTCAAAGTACAGTTGCATAGCCTCTTTGACGTTTTTCAACGCTTCTTCGCGGGTTTTTCCCTGTGAGACACAACCGCGCAGAGCAGGGGCATAAGCGACGTATCCGGAATCTTGTCCCTTCTCCAGAATCACAGTGTATTTCATGATGTTCCCTCCTTCCGCTTCCCCGAGTACGCACACCTATTTTCGCACCTGAACACCCGAACATGCAAACTGCGGCTGCTTTCCGCACTCGCCTCATCGTACAAGCGAGGAAGCCAAATCCGCTACTTCTTTGCCGGGCAGATGGTGCGGTAGGGACAATAACTGCAGGCGAAGTAACTCGGTTCGGCGG